>JBOICE010000446.1:0-9960 GCA_050739815.1 Pseudomonas sp.
TCAAACCCGGTAACATTGCCTTGCGCATCGCGGCGGAAGACGACCTGGCTCACAGGCAATGTTCCGGAGAAGGTGTCTCCATTGGTGTGCGTCAGCGCGACCGGTCCGAAACGACGGTGCCGGATGACGAGTTGTCCGCCCTCAACAGTCAGGTCATAGAATGTCTCCAGCTCCTGGCTGAAATAACGACCTGCGAAGCTGGTGAGGTCCACTGACGCTTTCTCTACGACGCGTCGTCCGGGGTGCTGCCCGTCCTGCTGGAAGGTGATCCCCTCCACGGCTCCGTCCGCTGCCGTGTTGAATGTCATCCGGGCCGGCGCGCCGACCACCTCGAAGGAGGTCATGGACGTCGGCCGCAGCGGGAGCGCCGGCTGGCCCGGAAGCTGGATTCGCAGCTGACCTTCCTGCAGTTCTACAGTCAGGAGCAGGCCGCCCAGCGTCGTCATCTCGTATTTGCCGGCATAGCGCCGTAGCGTCGCAACATGCACGTCAACGCCCGAGGTCGCGGTCGCGGTCGCGCGCTGGGGCGCCGCCGTCATGTGCTGACCAAAGAAGGCGTCGGCCACAACGCCGGCGATTCCTCCGGGAACGCCCTGGTAGTTGCTGAACACAACGTAACCGGCGTCGAGGTCGGGGTAGTACACGAACGTAGAGCTGTGCGCGACATCATTGCCGCCGTGCTGCCAACGCTTCAGGCCGCGGTTCGTGTCGAGGAACACGCCGTAACCGTAGTTCGATGGCGATCCGTTGTTGAGCACGAACGATGTCGTCAACTCCTTGATGACTGCCGGCCCGCCCAGTTCCCCGGTTTTGAAATTGTGCAGCCACTTCGCGGCGTCGCCCGGCGTCGTGTAGATGCCGCCCGCGCCCGCCGAAGCGTGAAGATCCCGCACTTCGCGGAAACCAAAGTCGCCCGCGATGTAGCCAACCGATCGGCCAGGTATGATCTGGCCCGGATTCGCGCGCACCCAGGTCTTCGTCATGCCCAGGGGCAGAAACACTTCGTCGCGCATCCATTCCGCGAACGGGCGGCCGGTGACGCGCTCCACCACGATGGTCGCCAGGCTGAATGCCGAGTTGTTGTAGTTGAACTCCGCGCCCGGCTCATTCTGCAGCGTCGGTTGCCGGTTGAGCACCTTGATGACTTCGTCCGGAGCGATGTAATCCCCCTCCAGCACCTGGCGTCCCTCGATGATCAGCGTGTTGATGAACTCGCGGTAGCCGGTGGTGTGCGTCAGAAGATGACGCACGGTGATCTTCTTGCCGAAGTCCCTGAGCTCGGGAATGTGCTTTCGCACGTCGTCGTCCAGAGAGAGCTTGGCCCGCGCTGCCAGCAGAGCGAGTGCGAACCCGGTGAACTGCTTCGACGAGGAACCGATGTTCGTCGGCGTCTCTGCCGTGAATGGCATCCCGTACGTAAGATCCGCGGCGCCATACCCCTTCACGAACGCCAGCTTGCCGCCCCTGATCACTCCCACAACGGCTCCCGGAGTGTCCTTGTACAACTGTGCGGCGGCCTGGTCCACCTTGCCCTCCGGTGTAGTCGCCACCGGCTCGGAACGCGTGAGCTGCGCACGCACGGCGCCACCTTTGCCCGCCGCCGCCGGCGTAACCTCGATCACGTACCGACCCGCCGTGTCCGTCGCGAACGCAAACGACTCCGGGCCGCCTCGCCCGACGCGCGCCGCCCGCACCACACGCCTGCCTGCCGGGCCCGTGATCGTCACCGTTGCGTCCACCCCGTCCTGATCCACGCGGCCGGCCACGAAGTGACTTTTCGGCAAATTCAGTTCGTATCGGAGCGTATCGTTCGCTGCCAGCGTCGCGCGCACAGGCGTTCCGACCTGCAGCCGCGACGCCTGTTGAGCGTCGACGCCACCGACGCATAAGAGAAGGAGCGCGAAACTGCCCGTAATGCTGGCTCTCATGACCGATCCTTGGAAAGCGTCCGCCTGCGGAGAGGAGGACGCTGGTGTGATTTGTTTACAATTTGGTATACAAAATTCCGACGCGCAAATACGGCCGCGCGCACTCTCGCTATGACGGCATCCGCTGGTTCGCTCCGGATCTGCCACAACCTGGGAAGAGCCAAAACAGCGGCTGTTGAAATGCGGTGGTCGCGATTCGAAATCCGAATCCGCTGTCGTGCCTGCAGCCGCAGATGTGATTGGTGCTGGGCTAACCCAACTCATAGTTCAGCGTTAATTGGTGCTGGGCTAGCCCAACTCATAGTTCAGCGTTAGAGGATGCTCAGTCCCGTGCCCAACAGCCGACGTGCCCTCACCACGCAGGGAACGAAGCTCTCCCGTGCCGGAGCCAGGGGTGACGACATAGGACTCCTCCGCCACGCCGTTCTCGAATATTCCAGTGCGTTGGAGCACGAAGCTGCCCGTTTTCACTGCAACGTTCCCGACGACCCGCTCGATGCCGACGAACGTAGCCGAGCCGTCGCCGCGGTACATCATCAAATATTCGACATACCAAAGCTGACTCGGGCCGTTGTCACAAAGACGTTCACCGGCGATATCGTGGGCGAGGGGCAGGTCCTGGCCTTCACCATAAGGCTTCTCGTCCCAGCTCTTGATGGTGAATCGGCAGCTCGCAACGCACGGCATATCATAGAGCACGCGGAGCGCGCGCTCCATCGTGCCGTTGTTCAGGTTCAACGCCTTGTTAGACGGCAAGCGGAAATGGACTGGAAATGCCACCGCTGCCCGGGGCGACCATTTCGAGCGCGGTCGAGGCGAGGAGGCGACGCTTGCGTGCGACGACTACTGTGTCCCGCCGCTAATGCGGTGTCGTTAACCGAGGGGACCGCCTGTTAGTTCTACTCCCTCCGCAGAATCACGGCCGGGTCCACCTCCGCCGCGCGACTCGCCGGGAGCCAGCTCGCCAGGGCAGCGACCGCCAGGATGCCGATCGCGACCACTGCCATGATGAGTGTCAGGTTCACATCGGGGACGTCGGGCGCTAGTGACATCAGCTGATGCAGCCCGAGGACACTGAGCGGCAGGCCCACGACGACCCCGATAATCGTGAGTCGAAGTCCATCGGAGGCGAAGTGGCGGACGATCTGCCGGGCGCGCGCGCCGATCGCCATCCGCACGGCCATCTCCCTCGTCCGCTGCCCCACGGCGAAGGCGACCACCGCGTAGAGACCTAAGGGCGCAAAGCAGCAGGACCACGAGACCGCCAGTCGAGAAGAGGGCGATCGCGCCCCAGAGAACGAAGCGCTCCTCGTCCTCGAAGGCCGCGAGCGTGCGGAGCTCCATGATCGCGGCACGCGGGACTTCGTCGCGGGCGATCCCCCGGATCGTCGGCATGACTGCCTCGGCGTGAGAAGAAACGCGAAGCATAATGAGCCGGCTCGCTGCGTGGCTCGCCAGCCGCGGGTCGGGAGCGACGAAGATGGTGAAGGGATTCCGCGAATGCCCCAGCGCCCCGCTCTCCTCCTTGTAGACACCCACCACTTCGAGCGTCATCGGCTCGGTCGCGGCCCCGCCCGCGCGCTCCACGCGTCGGCCGATCGGACTTGCGTCGCCCCAGAGACGCCGCGCCATGTCGTCGCCGATGACAATCGGGATTGTGTTCGCGCGGAAGCCCGCGGTATCGGCCGCCCCAAGATCCCGGCCGAGGACGATCGGGGTGCCGACGAGGGCCAGGTACCCTGGCATCGCGGCGCGGCCGTGGAGGTAGAACGCTTCAACATTGCCGGATGCGGGCCGCGCGGCGTCAGGCAGCCTGAACGCCTCGACATTGATTGGGGCCTGGTTCGGAATGAACGTCGCGTGGGTGATCCCCGGGACCTGACGAAAGGCGTCGATGATCCGCTCCGTCTCCAGGCGCTCCCGCTCCCGCGCGGCGGGATCGTCCGTTGCGGCGTCACCGGCGACCTCCCGTGCACCGACCGACGCGAGCCGAAGCTGGACGATGGACTCACCGTACGGATTTGGAGGGTTCTCCCGGTAGTCCGTGATGCCGATAATGACGAGTGCCGCGACGCATACCGCCAGCGGCTGTGTCAGTGCGATCAGCGCGACGACGAGCCCGCGTTGAAGCCGCGCCCGGCCACCAGCGATCGCCCCCGTCGAATCCTTGAGCACCCCCGCGATCGCCACGCGCGTCGCGTGCAGCGCCGGTGACAGGCCGAAGAGCAGCCCCGCCGTGAGCGCAACACCAAATGTGAAAAAGATGGCCTCCCGGTCGAAGACCAGCTCGAAGGAGAAGGTCCCGACGATCCTCACGATCGCGCGGATCATGACAAGGGTCACGACAACCGCGACGCCGGCTGCGAGGAGCGATAAAGCCAAGCTCTCGGTTATCAGCTGCCGGATGACGCGACCGCGATGAGCACCGAGCGACATGCGAATCGCGATCTCGCGCCGGCGCGCAAGCGCGAGGCCCGTCTGGAGCGAGCCGACGTTCGAGCATGTGACGAGAAGAATGAGGAGTCCTAGCACGCTGAACGCGACCTTCGCGAAGCGAGCATTGGCTTCGAACAACGGCTCGAGGTTGTCCGCGAGGAGCGGAACGACCTCGACGGACGGATCTCGAGCCAAAGGGTCGGTCTCGCGGTCGGATGTGATGGATGTGATACGACCGGCGACCACACCCGCCGCCGCGCTGGCCGCCCCACGCGCTATCCCCGGCTGCAGCCTTCCGATGGCGAAGAAAAGCTCCGCGTCGCTCAGAACGTCGGGATGGACGCGGCCGAGACTGGACAGCGGCAGCCAGACCTGCATGAGGTTGCGCGCTTCCCAGGCCGCCCCCCGAAAGCGCGGCGGCGCAATACCCACGATCGCAAAGGGGACGTCGCCTAAAGTGATCGTCCGGCCGACCATGCCGGGATCTCCGGCGAAGACCCGAGTCCACGCCGCATGCGACAGCACGGCCACCTGGGCGGCGTCACTTCCAACAAGACCGCGCCCGAGGCGTGGTTGGACACCCAACACGCTGAAGTACTCGTCCGTCACGAACGTCGCCGTGACGGTGAACTCCTCCACGCCCAGAGCCCCCGCCGTGACTGGATGAGAGGTCCACGCCGCGACCGCCGAGAAGTGACTTTTGAGACCGGCGTACGCCTCGACTTCGGCCACCGTGAAGGCACGCTCAGTCCGCGAGCCAGCTTTGAGTTGGCTGCCGCGGATCCGCACCAGATCGTTGGATGCCTCGACCCCGCTGGGCGGTCGATCGGTGAACGAGTGGAACATCGTGAACAACACCACGTTGATGGCGATCCCGATGGAAAGGACCGCAACCATGGTCAGCGTCGACAGCGGATTGCGGACGAAATGGCGAAGCGCGAAGCGGAGGTCGCCCTTGAGCGCGTCCAGGCCGTGCGTGCCCCGCGCGATCCGCCCCTCTTCCTCGAGGTACGGCACATTGCCGAACTCGCGCATCGCCTCGCGACGAGCTGCCTCCGGCGAGAGCCCTCGTGTCATCAGACGCTCGATGGACCGCTCGATGTGCTCCGCCATCTCCGTCTGCATCTCACGCTCGAGGCGGCGGTGGAGGAGCACGGAACGGAGCCACAGGAGCGGGCGAGTGATCATGGCGCCTCCCCCTGTGCAGATCGCCCGACGTTCAGAACGTCTCTGCTCATCGGCTGCGGAGCGTCAAGTCGTAGCCGTTGGCGGGCGCGGCGCGGAGGAGCTGCACGACGATCAGCTCGAGCGTGCCGGTGAGGAAGTTCGGGTTGGTCATGAGCGCGCGGTTCTCCACTTTCCTATCTGAGACTGGGCGTTGTGCCGGCGTTGCTGGCACGGGCGCTGGCCCGCTTGCGCGGGTGGGCGTTGCGCTGGCGTTGCCAGCGCGGGCGTGTCGGGCGTTCAGGTTCACAGTAGTTTCTCTCGCACTTCCACGGTGCGAGCAACGGCCGGCAGGATCTGCGTCCCGTTGATCACGATTGCTGTGGCTTTGAGTTGGTGAGCTGGCCGGCATGCTTTGCAACATCGTGTGCCCTGAGAACAGCCAGGACAAGTTTGCGCCCGTGCTCGGGCTGGTCGTTGGGCTTTCCGTTGGTTCCGGTGTGGATGCCTGGCGCGCACCCTCCAGGTGGGTCGATGTCCGGCTGCGCTAGCATCCCGTCCCGGGATGCCAGCTATTGTTGGAGATTCGCAGTCATCACGGCAATCACCATCGCCGCCAGCAACTGCGGTTCACCTCATGGCACCTCTGCCGTAGTAAGAGACAGCAGTGGTGTGCGTTTAGTATCCAGCCCAACGCCCGTGGATCCTCCACTGCATCTGGACGCATTGTCGTATCACGTTCGGCGCCGGCGTCGTAGTGCGCTCACTCGTGCGCATCGGCGTGTGGGTGACCCCGCAGCGCGTGCAGCTTGCGTCGCAGCGCCGCGGCAGTGACGATGTCGCCGAGTTGCGCGGCGAGCTCAGACTCAAGGGCGAGCGATGGCGCGAGGTACGTGCTCTCGGGGAAGTAGTGCACGCGCCGCCGCACGGCGGTGAGGGCGCGGTCCGGTTGACCGTTGCTGGCGAACAACCGCGCCGCAACAAGCGCGGGATAGAGCCCCGGCCACTCGAGTGGCGCCTGGACGTTGGCCGCGACAACCCGGTCGAGTGCCTCGACGGATGCCAGGTCGCGCGCGCTGCCAGTGTTTGCCGCGATCGCGCGCAGGAGCGCGGCGGCGATGCGGTTCGCGACCACTCGACGGAGCGAGTCCGGCGGCGAAACGCCGGCTGTCAGGCGCTGCAGCGCGCTCGTGAGTCCGCGTCGGTCGCCCTTCCAGAGGCGCCACTGTGTGACGACGGTGATGTCCTCGTATTGCGCCGAACGCTCGCGCACGTCACGCGCGAGCGGTCCGTCGGCGAACGGTGCGAGCGTGTCGATGGCTGCGCGTGCCGCCGCTGTATCGCCTCCCGCATAGAGTGCATCGAGGACCCGAATCCGCAGGTGCCAGCGCGACACAGGGTCGGCATCCCCCAAAGCCTCCGTCGCTCGCACAGCTTCGGTCCAGCGGCCGCGGTCGAGCGCGTACGCGTGCGCGTGCACGAGGGCGTTGGCGCGCTCGCCGGCCGTGGCGGAGTGGCGCAGTATGGCGTCGAGCGCCCTGTCTGCATCTTCGAGGCCGACCGCATCGGTTTGCGCTGTGGTGAGGATCAGGCGCAGCGTGCCCAGCGGCAGCTCGTCGAACCGCGCCCTGAGGGTCCGTAGTGCGGCGCTGTCGCCCAGCGCCAGCGCCACACGCCACCGAATGAACTGTGCAGCCTCGCTGGTCGAGTCGTGTTTGAGGAGCTGCCCGCCGATACTGCGCATGCCAGGCGTGTCACCCGAGCCTGCCGCAAGTTGGACGAGATGGATGAGCGGTGGGACAAATGTTGGGTCGAGCGCGACGGCCCGGCGGAACGCGGCCGATGCGCGCTCGGTCGGCGCCGACAACCCGATCGCCGGCCCCACATGCAAATAGTGGTCGCCCAAATGGTACCACACCTCGGGGTCATCGGGGTTTGCCTCCGCCGCATTCTCCGCGGCACTCGTCAGCGTCGCGGCCGGCGCGTAACCATTCCGCATCGCGTCGGCACCGCCGACGCTGGCCAGAAGAATGAGCCGCGCCCGCTGCGGGAGCCGATCCTGATTCCGCCACGCGAGCCGAACGCCGCGCTGGATGGTTGGCTCCGAAGCGCCAGCCCACCCGGCGGATTGCGCCAGGCCGAGTGCCGCCAACGCAAACGTCGAATCGCGAGCGAGAGCACGGTCGAAACGCTGCACGGCGTCCTCATAGTGGCCGGCCCGATAGGCAGCCTGGCCCTCAACGTAGTCGCGGATTGCCGCAAGCGGTGTAGCGGCGAGGGACATGCGCACCGCGTGCCCTGCACCTGCGTCGGCGCCGTCGGCGCCAAGGAGCAATGCTGCCGCGAGCCGGTCCACGAGCACGCTCAGGCTGTCGGCGGTGCCCACGACGCTGGCACGCGCGAGAGTCTTTCCACTTGGCACCGCGAGCATATCCGCCGTGAGCACCACGTGGGCTGACGTCCCGACGACGACGCCGCGAACGACGCGCCCGGCCCCGAGCTGCTCGGCCACACGGATTGCCGCAGCCGGCGTCGACTGCGTGCCTTGCGCTGTTGGTGTTCCCTGCCAGGCGCTGAGCGCAGCGCGCGGGGAGACCGTGCGGGTACTGCCCTCACGATCGCCGGTGAACCTGACCGCGAGCAGATCCACCATCCCTCTGGCCAGGAATTGGAGCGCCGGGTCGGCGCCGCTGACATCAAACGGCAGCACGGCCATCGCCATCGGATCGAGGGCCGCATGAGCCGGCGCCGGGCCGCGCACGCGATGCGCCGTGTGGACAGCGGCCAGGCTGGTCAGGGCAACGAGTGCCGCGATCCCGCTGCGTAAGCGGCAACGGGCGCTCGTCTGTCGCCGCGTTGCGTGTGCAGGATTTTTCTCGCTGCCGAGCTCGTGATCAGCCGGCTCGACTCGACCTCGTTGCGGGGCGGCCTCGACGCGCGCCGCGATGCGCTCGCGCTCGTTTCGGGCCCAGCGCTCGAACTCCGGCACATCGGGAAGCGAGAAGCCGTCGAGGAAGGGACCGCGATGTAGCGCGAGCACGCGTTCGACATCGCCACGATCGAGTGCGGCCTCGAGCTCCACCAGGTCGCTGGTCAGAACTGCTGAATTGAGCCGAATACGATCGCCGCGCGCGAGCACGAGGCCAGGTGCGCGCAGATCGCGCCGCAGCGAGTAGAGCGTCTGCTTCAGGACGTTCCGCGCGCGCGCCGGCGTGTTGTCCGGCCACAAGTGCAGCAACAGTTCGTCCCGAGAACGACCGCCTTCGCCGGCCGTCGCGAGCAACGCGAGCAGGGCCAGCGGGCGCCGCTGCACGGCGGCGCCGTTCAGTGATGGAGACGTTTCAGTCGGTGGGCGGGCCGGTGCCTGCGCCCGCGGCTCGGCCGCGTATTCGATCGAGAGACCGCCCAGCATCAGGAGGCGTAGCATCAGCAACGATCACGAAGAGGGGTAGCCGGCACTTTGACGGGATTTTGACTGGTGTTTGACCAGCGGGGGCATCGTACGGCGCGCGACCCGGTTGCGCAACACAGAATCGGATTCGTATCGATGCTCAGGCGCACCGCGTTTCGCAGGTGAGCTGCCCGTCGACCATTGGCCAGCGGCTCCGAAATGCGAATGAGGACAGTCATCCTGTGCGTTGCGCTCGCCGCATGTGGCGAGGGGCCAACCGCGTCCAACGATCGCCCTGGCACAGTAACGATGACAGCGTCTCCCGCGACGCTGAACGTGTTCATCGGCGGCGTCAGCGTGACGTCGACGATCACCATCACCCGCGCCAACTACACCGGTGTCGTGACGCTCAACGCCTCGGTGTTGCCAACCGGTGTCACGGCTGCATTCAACCCGGCCTCGCTGAGTGGAAGCACGGTCTCGAGCACGCTCACCCTCACCGCCGCGGCGGATGCGACGCCGAATCCAGGAGGCATCGTGGTCCGCGCGACGGGTCCCGACAGTCTCCAGGCGTTCCTCGAGATCCCGGTTCAAGTGTCCCGACCGCAGGTGAGAATCACGCGCGCCGGGACGGGGACGGGAACCGTGACGTCCAGCCCAGCGGGTGTCAACTGCGGTAGTGTCTGCGATTTCGCGTTCCCGTTCGGAACCAACGTGACGCTCACGGCGACTCCGGCGGCTGGGAGTGCCTTTGGCGGGTGGACAGGCGGCGCTTGCACCGGCACGAGCACGACCTGCAGCCTGGCGGTCACCGCGGCTCCACTGATCACCGCGACATTCAACAGCACCGCGCAGAACTTCACTCTCGGCATCAGCCCGACTGCCGCCGTGCCACAAGGGGGCAACGCGACGGTGACGGCCACCATCAAACGTTCCAATGGGTTCGCGGGCACCGTCACCTTTACATCGAGCGGAGCGCCGAGCGGTGTGACGATCGGCGCGAACACGGCGGGCGCCACCGACACCACCGCTACGATCAGC
>JBOICE010000447.1:0-4721 GCA_050739815.1 Pseudomonas sp.
CGACCAGGCCGTACTGTATTCAAATTGATCCGCGGCCGCGTCGTCCAGCGACCGTCCCGGCGACGCCGCCGAGCCAAGCCCGATTCCAACCAAACAGTGACTATGGCCAACACTGGCGTGAAAGGCCGCATCGTTTTTGCCGGCGGGGATCAGGGCATATCCGACTGACGGTAAATGCGTACGACATCGACCCGCTGAGCGGCGACGACTTCCTGGGCACGGACACGACCGTCGACGGCAATTTCCACATCAAGTACCAGCCGGAGGACTATCGGCCGTGGTTCCTGGGCGCCATCTCCGAGCCGGAAAAGGCCCGTTTCGGTTCTTGACCCCGGTGCGCCCGGAGGTCATGACCACGCAATTGGCAAATGGAGCAGTATGCCTGATCGAATGTCCTGGACCCCTTGAAGCGCCTGCGCTTGTGACCGTTCTCCAGGACCGTTTCCTGGCGGGCAGATGCCTCACCATTAGGCGACGACCGGAGTTCGTCGGCTATCATGGCAATGCCCGGGTTCCGCGCTGCATCTTCTTTTCTGTCCCCGTCGTAGCCCAATTGCCGCAATTGAGTGGTGATTTCTCTCCGATGCCGGAGCAGCTCGTCGATCGCTTCCTTGCGGACGCGTTCCACTTCGCGTCGGGCTTTTTCGAACTCGCCGATTTTCGCTCTGTATGTTTCGAGTATCGCCGCCATTTTGAGCCTCTCGAGTTAGTAGCCGCAAGATATCCTAACGAGGGCAGCAGCAGAATCAAAACGGCCTAACCGGAACGGGAAGCTGAACCTCGAGCGTGAGGAGCAGGTGCTTACATCGGGCTCGGCTGCGTGGTCCGTTGGGAAGCTTATCAGTCAGGACTTTGCGGGCTGCTGTCTACCTCGGCGTTCGGGGCGGGCACAGTGTCGATCGTTATTGCTCCATCGATGCCGATGTCTGCCGCAGAATCACGCAGGTCGCGAACGAGCTGCTGGAAATGCGCCGCGGCAACATCAGCTTGCAGGTCGATGGAGACACGCAGTGCATCGTGCTGCTTCAATTTCGTCAGCAGCTTCGTGCCGACGCGGTTCCATGACTCCGGCGGAATCTGGCCGTGCACTCGCAGCCGCGCTGACGCTGTCGCTGCGGGAACGGGCACCGCCGGCCGCTCGGGCGGAGTGGTGGGCGCTGAACTCGTTTGTTCACGGCTGGGCACAGGCTCCGGTACAGCAGGCACTCTGAGCGCCGCTGCACGCTGCCTGGTGATCAGAAACGTCGCAGAGTCGAACGAGATCTCGTCCCGTGGAAGCAACTCCTCGAACCACACCCGGTCGAATGTGCCATCTGGACGTGCTCCTGTGGCCAGCCCAAACTCCCCACGAAACACGAACTCAGGAACCTTCTCGAGCAGTGTCGCTTCGGGATCAACGAGCCGAATCAGCGACCCGTTGACCAGGCTCTGACGCAAGCCGAGTAGAGGCCAGGCACCGGCTTCGACATGGGCTTGCGGCCAGTTCCGTTGTACATAGCCGGCGCCGAGGCCAGTACCGAGGAGATTTTCAGTGCGTAACGCTTGCAGAATGCGAGCGGTGAGCGACTGGGCCGCACTCGCGTGACCGGCTCCGAGATCGATCACGCGCAATCCGTCGGTCTCGGCGGCGTCTCGCAGCGCGACAAAGCGGTAACTCGCCCAGATCTCTTCACGAATGGCGACCGCCGCTTCCCTGGCTTTCGCCGCCGCTTCGACCAGATCTGTGGCCTCGAAATCGGTGAGCGTGCCATCCTGCGCGTCCTTTTGCACGCGTTTCCAGGCCAGCCAGTTTGCCACGGCGTCGTGCAGTTCGCGGCCCTGCTTCTTGATGCACCACACGAGCGCCGCGGGAAACAGCCTGGGCGAAGTTCCTCGAAACTGAGTCCATTCCCCCATGCGGTCTCGCATCGTTGTGCCATCCCATTCCTGAATGGGCGGCAGCACCCACATAGTCAGTCGCGGCGCATCGCCAACCGCGGCGCTGTCTGGGGGGAAGCATTGTACGGGCACGTCCTTTCCGCGCTCGAACTCCTCGCGCACGGCCTTCTCCATGGCGGGCCGGATCTCGTGTTCCTCATCGAGCGATGCGCGGCGGTCGTTTACCACCTTGCGCAAGGTAGCGCGGTGGCTGAACTGATAGCCGTCCGAACCTACTTTGCGCACGTAAAACGCCCTCGCCTCTAGCGCCTGAGCTGCGGTGTCAATCGATGTCGTATCCAGACCTGGCCCACCGACTGCGAACCGGAGTTCTGGCAAGTGCGCGGTGCGATCAAGCTGACCGCCGGAAGACTCGAAGAACATCGTACTGGCCACGCGCCGATGTATACGAGCCAGGGGTCCCTGCACCGTCGCGTCGAGCGCCTTGGCATGCGAGTGGTCACCCGCAATGTCAGTTTCGATCGGTATCGTGAGGCGCGGCTCTCCGAGTTGCCCGAGCACAACGGCACGAAACTGTCGTTGATCGAGCGGCGCGGTTCCCAGGGTTATGAGCGGCTCAGGCCGCGCCGCCTTGAAGCTCTCGACGCCGGCCAGTGACACCCACTGCGCCAGCATCGCCAGTGTCCCGCGCGTCTGCTGATAGTGCGTGAGCGCCTGCCATTTGCGCTGGAAAACCGAGATCGTTGCCGGGTGGAAAGGGTAGCACGCCAGAAAGCGCGACTGCAAAAAGTCGCGCGCCTGTGCGTCTGTTGTGGCGGTATCGACGGCGGTCCACTCGGGTGGCAACTGGTGTCTGCGCTCGAAGCACCAGTCGGCATATGAGCGCGCGATCTTTTTCCGGACTTTTTCATCACCCAGCGACTCGAACAAGCGCCGGCGCACTACCTCACTGACCTCGCCCTCATCGGTTGCGATCAGATCTCGCGCAACACGACGGACAACCTTCGTGATGCGATCCTGCCACTCTTCATCGCGCGCCGTCATCTCGACCTGGCTGCGGGGCAGGCTGATCACGGCGACGCAGGACGCGCGAGCGGTGATCGCTACTGTAAGGTTCTGGATGAAGGCATAGAACCCGTTCGCCATGGCAGAGTGGCGATTCACGAAGTTCAGCACTTCATCGAAGAGCAGCAGCACGGGCCGGTTGGCTGCGTCGAACATCCGGGCGAGCGATTCCGTGCCGGGCGGAACGGTCAGGGCAGCATGACCGAGTGCAGCCACTCCCGCATCACCAGCGACCTGGCGGGCAAGGTCGATCCAGGGAGTCTCGCGCCCGGCGCGCGGATCCCAGGCGTTACCCACGAACACGCCCACACGTGCGCCCGGATTCGAAGGCAGCTCCGCCTTCTCGAGCAGCTTACGGATGCCGGGCCAGCGTTCCGCATCATGGCCCCCGTTAGCCAGATGGTATAGTGAGGTGAGGGTATGCGTTTTCCCGCCGCCGAACTGGGTGACCAGTGTGAGGACGGGTGCCGTGTCCGAAGTCTGGCCGGCCAGGCGCCGCAGCACTTGCGAGATGTGATCAGTCAATGCGCGCGTGAAGACTGTGCGCGCGAAGAACTTGTCGCCGTCGCGGTAGTCTTCCGTACCCATACCGGCAACGACATGCTCGAGCGCAATGGCGAACTCGTCGGGACTGAAGGAGCGGCCCTCGCGCACTTCGCGTCGCGGCGTTACAACCTTGTACCAGGGTTCCATGTCAGCTTAAGACGATTGTAGAGACGTGGCGGCGAGGCAGGCTCAGGCGGATCGCCGGCGAGCACACGTGAATCGCGCGATGATTGCAGCGGGCCGATGCGTTCAAGCCGGAGCCGGACCTGTAGCCGCCGGATTTCCGAATGACGACTGCGTGGTCATTCCATGAACTGGTGGTTTACCTACCAGTGTACCGCCGAGGGCGGGTGCCAGCTTGTAGTCCAGCGATGGTGCCAGGCCAAACTTCTCGAGCTGCTGATTGATCTCGGCCGCTTTGCGGAGCAGCTCCTGATTCACCGCCGGACTGCTGTGGACGTTGAGCGATGCCGGCTGATTGGATTGTTCCACGCGACCCCCTAAAAATAGCCCAGGCTGTGAACAAAGCTGCCAATTCCATGCCGGTTCATGTGGTCCCGCATGAACCAGAAGTATTTCCACACACCATCCTGCAATCTTCGGTCTGCACCATAGTCATCGATCTTCAATTTGAGCTCGTCGCGCAGCGTTTGCATGCTGATGCCCCGCCCGTGGGTTTGCCAGCGGTCGTGCTGGCTAAGAGCGCGGGCAATGAAGTCAGCACGTTCCTTCTTCATTTCCAGCGTAACGGGCAGCTTCCGGGTCTCCGTATCCGTCCAATCCTTGAAATTGTAGTTCGCCAGCCACTCCTTGAGCAGGCTGATCGAGAGCTCGCGCGCCAGCTCGAACTGGTGCAGCTCGGCCAGGTCAAGCTTCTGAAGAAGAATAACCTCTGCGGTGGTCAAGGTGCCCTCCACCGACTTCCTTTTCAGGTTATCGAACTGGTGAAGGTAGGACAGGGCGGGCACAAGCTTGCCTTCGCGTTCTACCTGGGGGTCGATCGGACCCAGGACGGAATGGTAGTCCATGAGGATCGCGTCGCCGGACATGACCAGGATCGTTCCAGCGGAAAGTGCACGATCCGGAATCAGGAACTTCACTTCACGATAGTGCGTCCGAAACACCCGAACGATCCGCTCTACCACCTCCACGACGCCGCCCGCCGTGTCGAGAATGACCAGAAGCGCATCACGGCGTTTGGATCGTGGTTCAACGGCAGTTCGCACGCGATG
>JBOICE010000448.1:0-3907 GCA_050739815.1 Pseudomonas sp.
GTACCGTAGGCGGTCATGATCGTCTTGAATCGATCAATACAAGAAAAATTAGTCTTTGTGCCGAGGTACCAGCCGATGCGTCAAAACAAACAGTTAGCTAACGACAAGCTAGGGAGCGGCTTAAAAAGCAAACAGGTCACGATGATCTCTATCGGTGGTGTTATTGGAGCTGGCCTATTCGTAGGCTCATCCAATGCTATCGCCGCAGCAGGGCCTGCAGTTCTGGTTTCATACCTGATTGCAGCCGTCATTGTTGTTCTGTAAGCGCTCCATAAACCCCGTCTTCCGTTGACGAGGCCGGGCTGTCAGGTTGGCATGGCCGATAGACAGTTCCATGGCAGCAACGCTTCGTAGTCCTCGACGCTTTTCGCTGCTGGCAGGCGTTCGAGCACATGACGCAGCCAAGCATAGGGCTCCTGGCCGTTGGCCTTGGCGGTTTCCACCAGGCTGTAGAGCTGGGCGCTGGCGGTCGCGCCTTTGGGCGTGTCGCTGAACAACCAGTTCTTGCGGCCGATGACGAAGGGGCGGATGGCGCGCTCGGCGGCGTTGTTGTCGATCGGCAGATGACCGGCCTCGATGTAACGTTCGAGCCTGCTCCAGTTGCTGGCCAGGTAATTCAGCGCTTTGCCCAGGGCGTTCTGGCTGGTGATCTGGGGCTGGGTTTTCTCCAGCCAGGCTTTCAGTTGCACCAGGATGGCTTGGCTGTGCTGCTGGCGGCCCAGTTGGCGTTGCTCGGTGTCGGCTTCCTTGAGTTCGCGCTCGACGCCATAGAGCTTGTTGATCAGCCCCAGGGCCACATCGGCACGGCCGGTCTTGCCCTTGGGCTGCACCTTTTGTGCTTCGACGAACTTGCGCCGCGCATGCGCCCAGCAGGCCAAACGCTCGATACCGTCTTGCGCGGCCACGGCGTTGTAGCCGGCGTAGTCGTCGGTCATCAGGTAGCCGCGATAGCCTTCGAGCAGGCGCAACGGCACCGCTTGCGCCCGGCTGGTCGAGTAGTCGAACAGGATCACCGGCCTGCCCGGCGGGCCGCCGGTCTGCACCCACATCCAGGACTGGCTGCTCGGATCTCGATCCGGCTCCTTGAGCACCTGCACGCGGGTTTCGTCGCAGTGCAGGACGTCGTGTTCCAGCAACTGATCACGCAGCAAATTGAGCAGCGGTTGCAACTGCGCGCCGCACTGGATCACCCAGCGCGCCAGGGTTTGCCGCGGAATGTCGATACCATGCCGGCCCAGCACCTTTTCGAAGCGGTGCAGTGGCAGGCCATCGACATACTTGGTG
This sequence comes from Pseudomonas sp., assembly GCA_050739815.1. Classification (GTDB taxonomy): domain Bacteria; phylum Pseudomonadota; class Gammaproteobacteria; order Pseudomonadales; family Pseudomonadaceae; genus Aquipseudomonas. The sequence goes on from JBOICE010000448.1 coordinate 1,285, forward strand.
GTCAGCAGCATCGCCAGTACGCTGGGGCTGGCCAGGTTCTTCTCGAGCAGCTGGGCCGGCTTGTCGGCGGTGGCTGGTGCGGTCTCGCAGCCCTGGCAGGCATAGACTTTACGAACATGGCGGATCACGCGGATCTGCATCGGCACGATCTCCAGCTGCTCGCTGGTTTCCTCGCCAATCGCCTGCTTGCGGCAGCCGCAGGCACAAGTCAGTTCGTGTTCGGGCAGCTCGTGGATCACTTCGACACGCGGCAGCTCGGCCGGCAACGGTTTGCGCTTGCCACGGCGTTTGGCGGTCGGTGCGCCACCTGCTTCCTCGGCCTCATCTGCCGCCGCTTCAGGCGCCGGTTCGGCCAGGCTCTCGGCCTCGTTGAACATCGCTAGCTGCGGTGAGTCGGAGTCGCTTGTCTGTTCGGACTTGCGGCCGAACAGGCGCTGACGCAGCAAGGCGACATGTTCTTCGAGTTGCGTGATTTTGTGCTGCTGTGCCTGCACAACGTAAACGCTCCATAAACCCCGTCTTTTTCTGATGGGGTTTGGCTGTCAGGATGCGATTGCTGGCGTGCAGTTCCACGGTAGCAGGGCTTCGTAGCCTTCGACGCTGCTGACCTGGGGCAGGTGTTCGAGGATGTGGCGCAGGTAGGCATAGGGTTCCTGGCCGTTGGCCTTGGCGGTTTCCACCAGGCTGTAGAGTTGGGCGCTGGCGGTCGCGCCCTTAGGCGTGTCGCTGAACAGCCAGGCCTTGCGACCGATGACGAAGGGGCGGATCGCACGCTCGGCGGGGTTGTTGTCGATGGGCAGGTGGCCGGCTTCGACGTAGCGTTCAAGCCGGCTCCAGTTGCTCGCCAGGTAATTCACCGCCTTGCCCAGGGCATTCTGCGCAGTGACTTGTGGTTGGGTTTTCTCCAGCCAGCTGTGCAGTTGCGCCAGAATCGCTTGGCTGTGCTGCTGACGGCCCTGATGGCGTTGCGCGGGGCTGGCGTCCTTGAGGTCGCGTTCGATGCCGTACAGTTTGTTGATCAGGTTCAGCGCCACGTCGGCCCGTCCGGTCTTGCCCTTGGGCTGCACCTTCTGCGCTTCGACGAACTTGCGCCGCGCATGCGCCCAGCAGGCCAGACGCTCGACGCCCGCTTGTGCGGCCACAGCGTTGTAGCCGGCATAGTCGTCGGTCATCAAGTAGCCGCGGTAACCGGCGAGCAGGCGCAACGGTACCTCCTGCGCGCGGCTGGTGGAGTAGTCGAACAGGATCACCGGCCTGTCTGGCGGGCCGCCGGTTTGTACCCACATCCAGGATTGGCTGCTTGGATCGCGGCCCGGCTCTTTCAGCACCTGCACACGGGTTTCGTCGCAGTGGATCGCCGGGCTGTCCAACAGCGTGTCGCGCATCAGGTTGAGCAGTGGCTGCAGGTGTTCGCCGCACTGGATCACCCAGCGCGCCAGGGTCTGGCGGGGGATGTCGATACCGTGACGACCGAGTATCTTTTCGAAGCGGTACAACGGCAGGCCGTCGGCGTACTTGGTGGTCAGCAGCATGGCCAACACGCTGGGGCTGGCCAGGCTTTTCTCGATCAGTTGCGCGGGCTTGTCGGCGGTGACCGGGGCGCTTTCGCAGGCCTTGCAGGCGTAGGTCTTGCGGATGTGTTTGATCACCCGGACCTGCATCGGGATGATCTCCAGTTGCTCGCTGGTTTCCTCGCCGATCACCTGCTTGCAGCCACCGCATTCGCAGGTCAGTTCGTGCTCGGGCAGTTCATGGATGACCTCGACCCGTGGCAGCTCGGCCGGCAGCGGTTTGCGCTTGCCGCGCCGCTGGGTTGGCGCGACCACTTCTTCCTCGGCCTCATCGGCAGGGGCTTCAGGCACTGCTTCGGCCAGACTTTCGGCCTCGTTGAATATCTCCAGCTGCGGCGAGTCGGGATCGGTTGTCTGCTCGGATTTTCGGCCGAACAGGCGGTCACGCAGCAGGGTCACTTGCTCGCGCAGTCGCTCGATTTGCCCGTCCTTCTCCGACATCCGCGCGTTCGCCGACAGCAGGAGCTGTTTCAGCAAAACAAGGTCGTCGGGGAGATTTTCGGGCACGGTAATCATGGCCGTGGATTATACCGGCTCAGGTCACGAAGCGCGGGGTCAACACCTGGTGCGGGCGGTTGCGCCACAGGTCGATTCCGTCGAGTAACCAGTTCAACTCCTGGGCCGTCAGCACGATGGCATCCTCGCCGGGCTCGGGGTGCGACTTGAAACGCTCGGCCTCCAGACGCTTGAGCCACAGGCAGAAACCGTTGCGCTCCCAGTACAAGATCTTCACGCGGTTGCGGGACTTGTTGAGGAATACGAATAGCACCGGGTCGAACACCGCCACCTTGATGTCCAGCTCGACCAGAGCGGCCAAGCCGTCGATGGATTTTCGGAAGTCCACGGGCTTGGGGTACAGATAGACTCTTTCGACTTTGGCGTCGGGGCGCATCATGGCCGCTGGCTCCTGAAAGAAATCGGGAGCGCAGCATCGGCGGGCTGGCGGGTTATTTGAAGATGGGGGTTATGGAGCGCTTTCTTCGGCCTCTGCGGGTGGGATGTTACCGATAGGTTCGAGCAGCCGCCGGTGGTTGAACCAGTCCACCCATTCC
>JBOICE010000449.1:0-4336 GCA_050739815.1 Pseudomonas sp.
AACGGTGGAAGCCCCTTCGGGGATTCCACACTAGGATCTGTCATACCGCGATACGATCCGTCATATGGCCATCATTAACTGCGGCAGTTCGCTGGACGGTACTTGGCCGGCAGCGTACCAGAGCAAGTCCAAACAACTGACGAGGCAGGTATCACACCCCGCGCAAGCGCAGCCGGCGGTACAGCAGCTTGCGCAGGCGATCCCGGGGAGCAAGGAACAGGGACAGGAACTGCGGTAGAACAGCCTGCCGGCGCATCAGGAGTTGCCGCAACCGCAGCAGAACCACCGGAGGCCGGAGTCAATGTCATTGTATTAGTCCCCGCGGCACCACCAGCAGCCGGGGTCATGGTAACTGTGATCACACCGGTGTTGTCGTCTACAGCAATAGTCGCAACGTTCAGCGTGGGTGCTGGTGCAGTCCAGCCGGCGGAAAAGGCATTACCTGTAGACGCATTCTCGGCAACTGTTGTTTTTGCCCCAGAGGCAAGAACAATACCTTCGCTAACGCGAGCACGGATGGTGTAATCCTGATACGCAGGAATGGCTATAGCCGCCAGGATGCCGATGATCGCAACCACGATCATCAATTCAATCAGGGTAAAACCCTTTTGCAGTTGAGCTTTCATGTGAATCTCCTTGAAGGGGTATAGGCATCAGCCTGCTCTTGCTACAGCAGCAAGCGTGCCAACTTCCCACCGCCCGTAATTATCAGCTCCATGGCGGATATTTCGACTCTTGTAGCCTCACTAATTCGCACCTTCTGACAATTTGCGTCACCCGCAAACGCCCCGTTTGGCAGCCCATGACAACTGCGCTATAACGCAGGCACTAATTTCGCGAGGCGTCCATGAACGACAGCATTTCCCTCACCGGCCTGGCCAAGCAAATGGTGCTGGCCGAGCTACTGGACGAAAAAGCCGCCCAGCAGGCGCAGACCCAGGCGCAGCGCAACAAGCTGTCGCTGGTGACCTACCTGGTGCAGAACAAGCTGGTGAAAAGCCGGGCACTGGCCGAACTGGCGGCCGAGCAGTTCGGCGTGGCCTTCCTCGACCTGGGCAGCATCGATAAGGAAGGCCAGCCCAAGGATCTGGTCAGCGAAAAACTGATTCGCCAGCACCGCGCTCTGCCTTTATGGCGCCGCGGCAACAAACTCTTCGTTGCCGTCTCCGATCCGACCAATCATCAAGCGGTTACCGATATCCAGTTTTCTACCGGGCTCAACACCGAGTCCATCCTGGTTGAAGACGATAAACTCGGCGATGCCATCGAGAAATTCTTCGATAACGCCAGCAATGGCATGGAAGATCTGGGTGACGTCGACCTGGACGGCGTGGACATTCAAGCCGTCGATGAAGACAAGCAAGATACTGCCGAGGGCAATTCGGCGGACGATGCACCCGTGGTGCGTTTCGTCAACAAGATGCTACTGGATGCGATAAAAGCCGGCTCGTCCGACCTGCACTTCGAACCCTACGAGAAGACCTACCGGGTACGCTTTCGTACCGACGGCATTCTGCATGAGATTGCCAGGCCGCCTATCCAGCTGGCGCCACGGATCTCGGCACGCCTCAAGGTTATGGCCAGCCTGGATATCTCCGAACGGCGCAAACCGCAGGATGGGCGCATCAAGATGCGCATCTCGAAAAACAAATCTATCGACTTTCGGGTCAGTAGCTGCCCAACCTTGTGGGGCGAGAAGATCGTGATGCGAATTCTCGACCCCACCAGCGCACAGATGGGCATCGACGCGCTCGGCTACGAAGAAGTGCAAAAAGACCTGTATATGGCGGCGCTCAAGCAGCCGCAGGGCATGATCCTGGTGACCGGCCCGACCGGTTCCGGGAAGACCGTTTCGCTCTATACCGGCCTGAATATTCTGAACACCGTTGACGTCAACATCTCGACCGCCGAAGACCCGGTCGAGATCAACCTGGAGGGCATCAATCAGGTCAACGTCAACCCCAAACAGGGCATGGACTTCACCGCGGCACTGAAATCCTTCTTGCGCCAAGACCCGGACATCATCATGGTCGGCGAGATCCGCGACTTGGATACCGCCGAGATCGCCATCAAGGCGGCGCAGACCGGACATATGGTGATGTCCACCCTGCACACCAACAGCGCCGCAGAAACCCTGACGCGACTGCGCAACATGGGCGTGCCCTCGTTCAACATTGCCACCTCCGTCAACCTGATCATCGCGCAACGCCTGGCTCGCAAGCTCTGTAGCTGCAAGAAGGAGGTGCAGATACCACGCGAGGCACTTCTAGAAGAAGGCTTCCCGGAAGACAAGATCGGCACCTTCAAGATTTATGGCCCGGCCGGCTGCGAAAACTGCAACGGCGGATACAAAGGCCGTGTCGGGATTTATGAAGTAGTTAAAAACACGCCCGCCCTGCAGCGGATTATCATGGAGGAAGGCAACTCCATTGATATCTCAGTACAAATGCGCAAAGACGGCTTTAATGACCTACGAACTTCGGCTCTACTGAAGGCCATGCAGGGCATTACCAGCCTCGAAGAAGTAAACCGCGTGACTAAGGACTAACCCATGGCCGTGAAAGCGATAAAAACCAGCACCTTCAGCTGGGAAGGGACTGATAAAAAAGGCTCCAAGATCAAAGGTGAATCAAGCGGCCAAAACCCAGCCTTGGTCAAAGCGCAACTGCGCAAGCAAGGCATCAACCCGATCAAGGTACGCAAGAAGTCGGCCTCGCTATTCAGCGCGGGGAAAAAGATCAAGCCGATGGACATCGCCCTGTTCGCGCGACAGATGGCGACCATGATGAAGGCCGGCGTCCCCCTGCTGCAGTCCTTCGAGATCATCGGCGAAGGTTTCGATAACCCCAACATGCGCAAGCTGGTGGACGAGATCAAACAACAGGTGGCAGCCGGCAACAGCTTCGCCACCGCCCTGCGCACCAAGCCTGAATACTTCGATAGCCTCTTCTGCAACCTGGTGGATGCCGGCGAGCAAGCCGGCGCCCTGGAAAGCCTGCTCGATCGTATCGCCACCTATAAGGAAAAAACCGAGGCGCTGAAAGCCAAGATCAAGAAAGCCATGAACTACCCCATCTCCGTGGTGGTGGTGGCGATCATCGTCTCCGCGATTTTGCTGATCAAAGTCGTGCCGCAGTTCCAGTCGGTCTTCGCCAATTTTGGCGCCGAATTGCCCGCTTTTACTCAGATGGTGATTGGCTTATCTGAGCTCCTGCAAAAGTGGTGGTATCTGGTTCTGGCCGGCCTGTTCGCCTTTGGCTTTGCCTTTCAGGAGGCGAAGAAACGTTCACAGGGCTTTCGCGACTGGCTTGACCGCACCGCACTCAAGCTGCCCATCGTTGGCGATATCCTTTATAAATCGGCAGTCGCACGCTTTGCTCGCACTCTGTCTACTACCTTTGCCGCCGGGGTGCCGCTAGTCGAAGCGCTGGACTCGGTTGCCGGCGCTACCGGCAATATCGTATTCGTCAATGCCGTAAACAAAGTCAAACAAGACGTTACCACCGGCATGCAGTTGAACTTTTCCATGCGCACCACCGGCACCTTCCCCTCCATGGCCATCCAGATGACCGCCATTGGTGAGGAATCCGGGGCACTGGACGAGATGCTCGACAAAGTTGCCAGCTACTACGAGGCAGAAGTAGATAACGCTGTCGACGGGCTAACCGCACTGATGGAACCACTCATCATGTCGGTGCTCGGTGTGCTGGTCGGCGGCCTGATCATCGCCATGTACCTACCCATCTTCCAACTGGGCAACGTAGTTTAAAGATGCCTTTAGTCGACTTGCTGGCCAGCCAAGTGCTGGCCTTTGTTTTGTGCGCGCTGACTCTCGGGCTTTTAGTCGGTAGTTTTCTTAACGTCGTCGTTTACCGATTGCCAAAAATGCTCGAGCGCGATTGGAAAACCCAAGCTCGGGAAATTTTGAATTTACCCGCGGAATCCGCCGGCAAAACTTTCAACCTGATCCTACCCAACTCCCGCTGCCCACACTGTGACCACGAAATAAAGCCTTGGGAAAACATCCCAGTTATCAGCTACCTGTTCTTGCGCGGTAAATGTTCGAACTGCAAAGCCCCAATCAGTAAGCGCTACCCATTGGTGGAGTTGGCCTGCGGGCTACTGTCCGCCTATATAGCCTGGCACTTCGGCTTTAACTGGCAGGCCGGCGCCATGCTGTTGCTGACCTGGGGGCTGTTGGCGATGAGCCTGATCGATGCCGACCACCAGTTGCTACCGGATGCACTGGTGTTGCCACTGCTCTGGCTGGGTTTGATCGTTAACCAGTTCGGCCTGCTTACCAGCCCAGAGAGTGCTTTGTGGGGCGCCATTGCGG
>JBOICE010000450.1:0-10209 GCA_050739815.1 Pseudomonas sp.
CTGCCGCTGATCGAAGGCTGCACGGTGAACACCAAGCTGGGCATGGTGAAAACCGACCACATCCTGTTCATCGCCTCCGGCGCCTTCCACCTGAGCAAGCCGAGTGATCTGGTGCCGGAGTTGCAAGGCCGCCTACCCATCCGCGTCGAACTCAAGGCGCTGAGCCCGAATGATTTCGAACGCATCCTCACCGAACCGCACGCCTCGCTGACCGAGCAATACCGCGAGCTGTTGCTGACCGAAGGTTTGTCCATCGAGTTCGGCGCCGACGCGATCAAGCGTCTGGCGGAGATCGCCTGGCAGGTCAACGAGAAGACCGAGAACATCGGCGCCCGACGCCTGCACACCATCCTGGAACGCCTGCTGGAAGAAGTCTCGTTCAGCGCCGGCGACCTGGCCGGCGTGCAGAACGGCCAGCCGATCCATATCGATGCGGCCTATGTGAACAACCACCTCGGCGAGCTGGCACAAGACGAAGACCTGTCGCGCTATATTCTTTAAGCAAGCCATGCACGGCGGCTAAAGCCTGAAGCGCTTCAGCCGCCCCACCCCTGACCAGAGTCTCGAAGATGCGCATACCCTCTGCCATCGAGCTGCACAAGGCCTCGAAGACCCTGACCCTGAAATATGGGCCGGACGAGATCTACCATCTCTCTGCCGAATTCCTCCGCGTACACTCGCCCTCGGCCGAGGTACAAGGCCACGGCAAGCCCATTCTGCAAGTCGGTAAGCTCGGTGTCGGTTTGAGCAAGATCGAGCCGGCCGGGCAATACGCACTAAAACTGTGCTTCGATGACGGTCATGACAGCGGCCTGTTCACCTGGGACTACCTCGACCAGCTGGCGCAACGCCAGGAGCAGCTGTGGGCCGACTACCTCGCCGAGCTGGCGCAGGCCGGAAAATCCCGCGATCCCGCCGAGTCGGTGGTCAAGCTGATGCTGTAGCGTGGCGCTGAGCGAGGCGAAGCCCAACAGGCAAGCCGAAGGCTTGCCTGCGCCCAACATCCACCTGGGCCGGCCCGTCTACAAGTCCGCAGGCGACTCCACAGCAACCGAGCCAAATCCGCGGTTAGGGCGAACTTTCTAATCGGTCTCGGCATACTCTCCCGCGCGCACGACCAACTCACTGGTCAGCTTGCGAAAATTCGAAAACTCGGGTAACCAAGGAACTGGCAGGTTCCCTGCATTTGGCTAAGCCACGTGCAACGAATGATGCGGAGTTCGCTCCGCCCCCGGTAACCCGAGCAGTACTAGGCCATAAGCCCTGTGTCACCGCGCACAGCAGCACGCCGGTATCCGTCTCAGGACAATGGAGCGTCGTAGATGAGCAACAAGAGTAACGAAGACCTGCAACGTCAAGCCTCGGAAAACACCCTCGGGCTCAACCCGGTTATAGGCTTGCGCGGCAAAGACATCTTGGCTTCTGCCCGTATGATCCTGGCGCAGGCCATCAAACAGCCGATTCATAGCGCCAAGCACGTCGCCCACTTCGGCCTGGAGCTGAAAAACGTCCTGCTCGGCAGCTCGGAACTCAACCCGGAAGACGGCGATCGCCGCTTCGCCGATCCAGCCTGGAGCCAGAACCCGCTGTATAAGCGCTACCTGCAAAGCTACCTGGCATGGCGCAAAGAACTGCACGACTGGGTCGAGGACAGCAACCTGTCCGAAACCGATACCAACCGTGGCCACTTCGTGATCAACCTGATGACCGAAGCCATGGCGCCGAGCAACAGCATGGCGAACCCGGCGGCAATCAAGCGCTTCTTCGAAACCGGCGGCAAGAGCCTGCTCGATGGCCTATCCCACCTGGCCAAGGACATCGTCAACAACGGCGGCATGCCTAGCCAGGTCAACATGGATGCCTTCGAGGTCGGCAAGAACCTGGCCACGACCGAAGGCACCGTGGTATTTCGCAACAACCTGCTGGAGCTGATCCAGTACAAGCCGAGCACCGAACAAGTGCACGAGCGTCCGTTGCTGGTGGTACCCCCGCAGATCAACAAGTTCTATGTATTCGACCTCTCGCAAGAGAAAAGCCTGGCGCGCTTCTGCCTGCGCAACGGTCTGCAGACCTTTATCGTCAGCTGGCGCAACCCGACCAAGGCTCAGCGCGAGTGGGGCCTGTCGACCTATATCGAGGCGCTGAAAGAAGCCATCGACGTGATCATTGCCATCACCGGCAGCAAAGACGTCAACATGCTCGGCGCCTGCTCCGGCGGCATCACCACCGCAGCGCTGCTCGGCCATTACACCGCGCTCGGTGAGAAGAAGGTCAACGCCTTGACCCTGCTGGTCAGCGTGCTGGATACCAAGCTGGATACCCAGGTCGCCTTGTTCGTCAATGAACAAACCCTGGAAGCCGCCAAGCGTCGCTCCTATCAAGCCGGCGTGCTGGAAGGCAGCGACATGGCGAAGGTGTTTGCCTGGATGCGGCCGAATGATCTGATCTGGAACTACTGGGTCAACAACTACCTGCTCGGCAACGAACCGCCAGTGTTCGATATCCTCTACTGGAACAACGACACCACCCGCCTGCCGGCGGCTTTCCACGGCGACCTGATCGAGTTGTTCAAAACCAACCCGCTGATCCGGCCGAATGCCCTGGAAGTTTGCGGCACGCCGATCGACCTGAAGCAGGTGACCGCGGACATCTTCTGCCTGGCCGGCACCAACGACCACATCACGCCGTGGGAAGCCTGCTACCGCTCGGCGCGACTGTTCGGCGGCAAGATCGAGTTCGTATTGTCCAACAGTGGGCATATCCAGAGCATCCTCAACCCACCAGGCAACCCGAAAGCGCGCTTTATGACCAGCGACCAGCTGCCGACCGACCCGAAAGTCTGGCAAGAGGACGCCACCAAACATACCGACTCCTGGTGGCTGCACTGGCAAGCGTGGATGGCTGAGCGCTCCGGCAAACTGAAAAAAGCCCCGAGCACCCTCGGCAGCAAAACCTATCCGGCCGGCGAGGCATCACCGGGAACATACGTACATGAGCGCTAGGAGCTCTGTCGGGCTTAGGCTGTCGAAGTAGGACAGCTCTAAGTCCCAGAGACTCCTGGGAAAGGAAGAACGCTCAGCGTGCAGCCTCGATAGCCGAGCCTGCGCATTTAAGACTTAACCGCTTGCGTCAAACTGCCCGCGGCACCTGGAAGTGCCGCCCGCCGCTCCAGCCTTCAGCGGCCAAGGCGGCAACCACGAAGCCAGCAAGGGAGGCCAGCTTCGTCATTCTGGGAAAGCGCTGGACGGCGTTCCCAGCAGTTCAATCCATAGGGCTCCGCGCATGCCGTTACCATTTATTTTCCGCACCATCGACCTCGACGGGCAGACCATCCGCACGGCCGTCCGCCCCGGCAAGGCGCACCTGACTCCATTACTGGTTTTCAACGGCATCGGCGCCAACCTGGAGCTGGTATTTCCATTCGTCCAGGCTCTCGACCCCGACCAGGAAGTGATCGCCTTCGACGTGCCGGGTGTGGGGGGGTCGTCGACACCCAGCAAGCCCTATCGCTTCCCAGGCCTGGCCAAGCTTGCCGCGCGCATGCTCGACTACCTGGATTACGGCCAAGTCAATGCGATCGGCGTGTCTTGGGGCGGCGCCCTGGCGCAGCAATTCGCCCACGACTATCCCGAGCGCTGTAAGAAGCTGGTACTCGCCGCCACGTCGGCCGGCGCCGTCATGGTGCCGGGCAAGCCCAAAGTGCTCTGGCGCATGGCCAGTCCACGGCGCTACATCCAGCCGTCTTATGGCGTGCAGATCGCTCCTGACATCTACGGCGGGGCGTTCCGCCGTGACCCTAATCTGGCCCTGGCGCACGCCAGCAAAGTGCGCTCCTCAGGCAAGCTCGGCTACTATTGGCAACTGTTCGCCGGCATGGGCTGGACCAGCATCCATTGGCTGCACAAGATCCGCCAGCCGACCCTGGTGCTGGCCGGTGACGATGACCCGCTCATTCCACTGATCAACATGCGGCTGCTGGCCTGGCGAATTCCGAATGCCGAACTGCACGTGATCGACGATGGTCATCTATTCTTGATTACCCGGGCCGAGGCCGTCGCGCCGATCATCATGAAGTTTCTGCAGGAGGAGCGGCAGCGCGCGGTTATGCACCCGCAGCCGACCCCACTGCGCAGTCACTAAACGCGGCCGCGGTCACACGCACCAATTCAGCACGACACCCACCGACTTGACCCAATAGAGGGCCTCGTGTAACACAGTGTTTCTTCGCGCGGCTGTCTGGAATGCACCCCGGCGCGCCTTGGTACAAGCCTTGCTGCTGACCAATTGACGTTAAGTCCCTTGAATGGTTTGACGACGGAGTGTTGCCCGATGCGAGAAAAATCTGCTGCGGAATCTGTGCCCGTACCTGCAGCCTTTATGAATGCGCAAAATGCCGTGCTTGGCCTGCGCGGCCGCGACCTGTTAGCCACTGTGCGCTCCCTGGCCCTACAGAGCCTGCGTCGACCGGTGCACAGTGCCAAGCATGCGTTAGCCTTCGGCGGCCAGCTGGGTCGCGTATTACTCGGTGACACGCTGCATAAGCACAACCCCGACGATCCACGCTTTGCCGATCCGGCCTGGCGCCTTAACCCCTTCTATCGCCGCAGCCTGCAGGCCTATCTGGCCTGGCAGCAGCAGTTGAATAGCTGGATCGACGAGAGCGACCTGCCGGCAGATGATCGTGCCCGCGCGCGCTTTGTCGCGACCCTGCTCGGCGATGCACTGGCACCCTCCAACAGCTTGCTTAATCCACTGGCGGTCAAAGAGTTGCTCAACAGTGGCGGCAGCAGCATATTCAAGGGCCTCAGCCACTTATACGACGACCTCCTGCACAACCATGGCCTGCCCAGCCAAGTCAGCAAACAAGCCTTCGAAGTTGGCCGGAACCTGGCTGCCACCCCGGGCTCGGTGGTCTTTCGCAATGAGATGCTGGAGCTGATCCAGTACCAGCCGATGAGCGAAAAACAGTATGTCCGTCCGCTGCTGATCGTGCCGCCGCAGATCAACAAGTACTACATCTTCGACCTCAGCGCGGAGAAGAGCTTCGTCCAGTACGCACTGAAAAACGGCTTGCAGGTGTTCATTATCAGCTGGCGCAACCCCGATGCGCGCCACCGCGAATGGGGCCTGTCGAGTTATGTCCAGGCCCTCGAAGAGGTCCTCGATGTGACCCGCGCCATCAGCGGCAGCAAAGAGGTCAATTTGATGGGCGCCTGCGCCGGCGGCCTGAGCATCGCCGCCCTGCAAGGTCACCTGCAAGCCAAACGGCAACTGCGCAAAGTCTCCAGCGCCAGCTACCTGGTCAGCCTGCTGGACAGTCAGATCGACAGCCCGGCCATGCTGTTTGCCGATGAGAAAACTCTCGAAGCCGCCAAGCGTCGTTCCTATCAGAAAGGTGTGCTGGATGGCCGCGACATGGCCAAGGTCTTCGCCTGGATGCGTCCGAATGATCTGATCTGGAACTATTGGGTCAACAACTACCTGCTCGGCAAGCAACCCCCCGCCTTCGACATTCTCTACTGGAACAACGACAACACGCGCCTGCCGGCCGCATTGCATGGCGACCTATTGGACTTCTTCAAGCACAACCCACTCACGCATCCTGGCGGCTTGGAGATCTGTGGCACACCTATAGACCTGCAGAAGGTCTCGGTCGACAGCTTCAGCATCGCCGGCATCAACGACCACATAACGCCCTGGGACGCCGTCTATCGTTCGACCCTGCTACTCGGTGGCGACAGCCGCTTCGTGCTGTCCAACAGCGGGCATATCCAGAGCATCCTCAATCCACCGGGAAACCCCAAAGCCAACTATTACGAGAACAGCAAATTCAGCTCCGACCCGCGCGCCTGGTACTACGACGCCAAACAGGCCAGTGGTAGCTGGTGGCCTGTTTGGCTGAAATGGATCCAGGAGCGCTCCGGCGAACAACGGGAAACCTTGCTGGCACTGGGCAACCAGAACCATCCGCCGATGGAGGCCGCACCCGGCACCTATGTGCATGTACGTTAAAGCTTGACGTGAACCATGAGCAGACTGGCCAGGAGAACGCCCGGCCAGTTACTGTCCGCCTTCCGGCGGCGAGCATTAAGAAGGTTGGATGAAAACCCGCGACCGCATCCTCGAATGCGCCCTGATGCTGTTCAACCAGCAGGGCGAACCCAACGTCTCCACCCTGGAGATTGCCAACGAACTGGAGATCAGCCCAGGCAACCTCTACTACCACTTCCACGGCAAAGAGCCGCTGGTAATGGAATTGTTCGAACGCTTCCAGAATGAGTTGGCGCCGCTGCTCGATCCGCCCGCTGATGCCCGGTTGGACGCCGAAGACTATTGGCTGTTCCTGCACCTGATTGTCGAACGCCTGGCGCACTACCGCTTCCTGTTTCAAGACCTGTCCAACCTGGCCGGGCGACTACCCAAATTGGCGCGCGGTATCCGCAATTGGCTGAACGCCTTGAAGCGCACTCTCGCCTCACTGCTGGCCCGTTTGAAAGCCGAGGATCAACTGGTCAGCGATACCCCGGCGCTAGGCCTGCTAGTCGAGCAGATCACCCTGACCTTACTGTTCTCCCTCGACTACCAACGCATCCTCGGCAGCAACGGCGAGATTCGTCTGGTGGTATTCCAGGTGATGATGCTGGTGGCGCCGCACCTAAGCGCCGAATCCCGTCAAGCGGCGGAGCATTTGGCGCAGCGCTACCTGGATGCGTAGGCTGGGTTGAACCAGACGAAATCCAACCTGCAAATAAAACCCGAGCACCAAACGCAAACGCCCGGCACTAGGCCGGGCGTTTTTGATCCTGAAAGACTCAGGACGGGTTGCTTGGCGTCACCGCAGCAGTGGTGGCCGCCGGCGTTGCGGCAGGTGCAGCCGGTGCAGCAGCCGGAGTCGCTACAGGCGCAGCCGGCTTGGCAGCTACTGGCTTAGCAACTGCCGGTTTAGCGACGGCAGGTTTCGCCGCCGCTTTAACTGCTGGTTTCGCAGCCGGTTTCACTGCAGGTTTGGCCGCTGCTTTTGGTGCAGCTTTGACCGCAGGTTTCGCGGCAGGCTTGGCTGCGGCTTTAGCCACTGGCTTGGCAGCTGGTTTAGCGACAGGTTTAGCTGGCGCTTTAGCCGCAGGTTTTTCAGCAGCTTTAGCGACGGGCTTAGCCGCAGCTTTGGCGGCTGGCTTAGCTGCCGGCTTAACCGACTTGGCGGAAACGCCAGTCAACTTCTCCAGCTGCTTAGTCAGGGTTTCGACCTTGCCATGCAACTCTTTCACTTCGTTGCGGCTCGGCACGCCGAGACGGGAGATGGCACTGTTCAGACGCTTGTCAAACGCCTCTTCCAGCTCGCCCCACTTGCCCAAAGCCAGGCCTTTAACTTCATCGACCTTGGACTTGGCCGACTTGGCCGAGGACTTCACAGCACCGACTTGTTTCTCGACTTCGCTCTTGGCCAGCTTCTCGGCTTTCTCGCCATCTTGGACCAGGGTGTCGAACAGCTTGTTGCCGTCCTTGCTGATCTTCGAGTAAGCACCTAAGCCAGCCAGCCAGATTTGGCGCGAGTATTTTTCAACTTCGCCAATCCAGGAGCTGCTTTGTTTTTCGACTTTCTTTTTAGCGACCATCCCGCTCTCCTTATTGAGTCTTAGCAACACGTGCAACCAACGCATTCAGCACGTCCAGCTTAGCAGAGAGCGCATCAACATCCTGACGGGAAGGAATCCCAAAACGATTCAGCGCACTGGCAACCCGGCGATCGAAAGCTTTTTCGATCTTGTCGAGCTGCACTTCAACCTTGCTTTTAACGCTAGTCACGTTTTCGCTCACGCTGTTCTTCACCGTATCGATCTGGCTGTTCGCCGCTTCGACTTGGCCGGTGACCAACTTCTTACCTTGTTTCTCAATGCCTTCGCCAGCCTTGACCAGCTCTTTCAGGTAGCCTGCGCCTTCCTGACCGGCTTTGGCATAGGCGCCCAGGCCCGCCAGCCAGATTTGACGACCGTAATGCTTAACGTCGGTCAGCAGGTTGGTTTTGCTTGCGGCTTTCTTTTTGACAGCAACTTTGGCCATGGTGCACCTCACGCGCAAAAGGTTTAAAAAAACGCCCACGAATTGCAGGCTTGAACGCAAGGTAGCGAGGAAAATTAGAATCCACATACTAAGAACCTGCTCAAGATCGTCGCGAGCGCAGGTCAGGGCCGAATCCATCTGGGTCACAAGGCGTAGCGAGTCAAACAGGTGAGGACGCGGAAAACTGTAGGAATGCAGGGGATAGGGCGAGGCAGGATGCTCGAACCAAGTTTACGAGCAGTAAAGAACATGACTCGCTGCACTCGCCCTTCGGGCCGTCCGAGCCGGGTTTCAACGCAGTCTGGCCAAGCCCAGCAGATATTGAACAGGCGCTAAGCTGCGCAGCCAGCGAGGGTGTACGAATTTTTGTGTAACCGGCTCATGAGCGACACTGTCGCCCCAGACCGGAGACACCATGACCCAAGCGAAACACCCCATCACCGACGAGCTGCTGGATCAGCTCCTGGCCAACTACCAGCAACCCGAAGATCTGATCGGTGCCGAAGGCATTCTCAAGCAGCTGACCAAGAAACTGGTCGAGCGTGCTCTGGATGCAGAACTGACCCACCATCTGGGGCACGACAAGCACCAACCGACGAGCAATTCCACTGGCAACACCCGCAACGGCTTCAGCAAGAAGAAGCTCAAGGGCGAGTTCGGCGAGTTGCCTATCGATGTGCCACTCGACCGCCATGGCACCTTCGACCCACAAATCGTTGAGAAGCATCAGACCCGCTGGACGGGCTTCGACGACAAGATCCTCTCGCTCTACGCCTGCGGCATGACGGTGCGCGAGATTCAGGCGCACTTGCAAGAGATGTACGGGGCTGAGGTCTCGCCCAGCCTGATCTCCTCGGTGACCGATGCCGTGGCCGATGAGGTCAAGATCTGGCAGTCTCAACCGCTCGATCCGGCCTACCCCATCGTCTATCTCGACTGCATCCACGCCAAGGTGCGTGACGGCGCCGTGCGGGTGAAGGCGGTGTAATCTGGCACTGGGCATCAACATGGCCGGAGAGAAGGAAATTCTCGGCCTGTGGATCGCTCAGAACGAGGGTGCCAAGTGCTGGTTGCAGGTGGTCACCGAGCTGCGCAATCGCGGCGTACAGGACATGAGGGTTGGCCGGGATTCGCACCAAATTCGCCAAAATACAGTTAGGCCCATGATTTAAAATCTAAAACTGTATTTTTTAGCCGATCGGCTTGATCTTCCAGTTGAGGTCCAAGGTGTAGTCGCCAACACGATTCATGTGGCTTGTGCGGTACGGAGACAGCGCCTTTAGCATGGCCTCATCCACTGAGTGTCCCCCCGTTGCAGGTCATTTAGCCCCATGACTTTTAAAGGACTGCAGCCTTCTGACTAGGGGGCGTTCTCAATCAGGCTAGCCATATGACGGCTGATACAAGGCTGAGCATCGACTGGTAGTTCCTGGCCAGTCGTTCATACCGGGTTGCTATCCGACGGAACTGCTTCAGTTTCTGGAAGAAACGCTCCACCAAGTTACGGGCCTTGTAGAGATGCCGATCCAGCTGTCGGGGTTGCAGACGATTCCTTCTTGAGGGAATAACTGTTTCGGCCCCGCTGCGTTGGATGGCCTCAATGAAGGCGTCTGAATCGTAGCCTTTGTCCGCCAATACCGCGTCGGGCGTAAAACCTTCGATCAGCACTTCGGCCTGTCCGTATTCCGACGCCTGGCCAGGCGTCAACAGCAGGCGCACCGGATTCCCCAGCGCATCGACGGCAGCGTGAATCTTGGTGCTCAGTCCCCCTCTGGACTTGCCCATGGCTTCGATGTCCTGAGATGTTTTTTTGCCGCACCATGCTGATGAACCCGCACGATGCTGCCATCGACCATCAAGTGTTCCAGATCAGCGTCAGCTGCGAGCGACGCCATGATCTGCACCCAAACACCCTTGCGTGACCAGCGGCTATAGCGCACATAAACACGATGCCAGTGACCGTAGGACTCCGGGAGGTCACGCCAGGGCGCACCGGTTCGGGCCACCCAGAGTACCGCCTCGACAAACCGGCGGTTATCACGGGCTGTCACGCCTCGGTCGCTGGCTTTGCCAGGCAGCAGCTCCTTGATTCGCTCCCATTGATCATCACGAAGCCAATAGCGGTGCATCAACTACCCCAAATGCTGCAAA
>JBOICE010000451.1:0-12121 GCA_050739815.1 Pseudomonas sp.
CTGCTCCAATTGCGCCGGTAGTTCGTCCGGCACCAATTCCGGCCACGGTTCCGGCGATTGTGCCAAGCCAGCCGACTGGCGCTGCTGTGGCTTCGGTGTCTAAGCCTGTGGCAACGGCTGCTGCGCCAAAGCCGGCTGTCGTACCGGCGAAACCGGCAGAAAAGCCCGTCGCTAGTGCTCCGGCGACTGGTGCGGGTTGGTACCGCAGTCAGGCTGGAACGAATTATGCCCTGCAGATTTTAGGGACTCGTTCGGAGGGCAGTGCGCAAGCATTCGTGCGTCAGCAGGGCGGCGAGTACCGCTACTTCAAAAAGGTGCACCAAGGGCAGCCGCTGTATGTGGTGACTTATGGCAGCTTTGCGACGCGCAATGCTGCGCAAGCGGCAATCAAAGCCCTGCCCGCCAAGGTCCAGGCGAGCAAGCCATGGCCTCGGAGTTTTGCCAGTATTCAGCAGGAGGCTCAGGCTCGCTGACAGCCTGAGCGCTTGAACGCGCTGACCGGGCGGTCGTTAGCACGACTGCTCGGTCTCGTTCTTCTAAAAAAGCGACATAAGGTTTCGTGGTATCGCCACGAGGCATTTGTTAGCTTTCGTGCGGCTGTGTACAATGACCCCCCTTTTGCCTGCGCAAAGCTGGCGCAATGACCTGCGCGCAAGGTAAGTGTTTGAAATAGATAGAAGTTTGCCTGGTGAGAGTCCCTATGAAAGCAGGTCTGTACCATCCTGATGAGTTCAAGGATAACTGCGGCTTCGGCCTGATCGCTCATATGCAGGGCGAGGCAAGTCATCATTTGCTGCAGACAGCTATTGAAGCCCTGACCTGCATGACCCACCGCGGTGGGATCAACGCCGACGGTAAGACCGGGGACGGCTGTGGCCTGCTGATGCAGAAGCCCGACACCTTCCTGCGCGCTATCGCTACGGAGCAGTTCGGCGTCGAGTTGCCGAAGCAATACGCCGTGGGCATGGTCTTCCTGAACCAGGATAAAGCCAAGGCGAGTGCCGCACGAGAGAACATGAATCGCGAGATTCTGGCGGCCGGCCTGCAACTGATCGGCTGGCGCCAGGTGCCGATCGATATTAGTGTGCTGGGCCGTCTGGCTCTCGAGCGCCTGCCGCAGATCGAGCAGGTGTTCATCGGCGGTGAAGGTCTCAGTGATCAGGAGTTTGCCGTTAAGCTGTTCTGCGCCCGTCGTCGCTCTTCGGTGACCAATGCGGCCGACAGCGAGCATTACATCTGCAGTTTCTCGCCCAAGACCATCATCTATAAAGGCCTGATGATGCCGGTCGATCTCGCTCAATTTTACCCGGACCTGGGTGATGAGCGTTTGCAGACCGCTATCTGTGTGTTCCACCAGCGTTTCTCCACCAACACGCTGCCGAAGTGGCCGCTTGCCCAGCCATTCAGGTTCCTCGCCCATAACGGCGAGATCAATACCATCACCGGCAACCGCAACTGGGCGCAGGCACGCCGTACCAAGTTCACCAACGAGCTGCTGCCGGACCTGGATTCGCTGGGCCCGCTGGTCAACCGCGTCGGCTCCGACTCATCGAGCATGGACAACATGCTGGAATTGATGGTCACCGGTGGCATGGACTTGTTCCGCGGCATCCGCATGATCATTCCGCCGGCGTGGCAGAACGTCGAAACCATGGACGCCGACCTGCGTGCCTTCTACGAATACAACTCCATGCACATGGAGTCGTGGGATGGCCCCGCCGGCGTGGTGCTGACCGATGGTCGCTACGCCGTTTGCCTGCTCGATCGTAACGGTTTGCGTCCGGCGCGCTGGGTGACCACCAGCAATGGTTACATCACCATCGCCTCCGAGATTGGCGTATGGGATTACCAGCCCGATCAAGTGGTTGCCAAAGGTCGCGTGGGTCCGGGGCAGGTGCTTGCCGTGGATACCGAGACCGGTCAGGTGCTGTACACCGACGATATCGACAATCGCCTGAAGTCACGCCACCCCTATAAGCAGTGGCTGCGCAAGAACGCTTTGCGTATCCAGGCGACCATGGAAGACGACCATGGTGCGGCCAGCTACGACGCCGAGCAGCTCAAGCAATACATGAAGATGTTCCAGGTCACCTTCGAGGAGCGTGACCAGGTACTGCGGCCCTTGGCCGAACAAGGCCAGGAAGCAGTCGGCTCGATGGGCGATGACACCCCGATGGCGGTGTTGTCCCAGCGCGTACGCTCGACCTACGACTACTTCCGCCAGCAATTTGCCCAAGTTACCAACCCGCCGATCGACCCGCTGCGCGAAGCTATCGTGATGTCGCTGGAGATCTGCCTGGGCGCCGAACGTAATATTTTCGAAGAGTCGCCGGCGCATGCCAGCCGCGTCATCCTGAGCTCGCCGGTAATCTCGCCGGCCAAGTGGCGTTCGCTGATGGCGCTGAGCGCGCCGGGCTTTGAGCGGCAAGTCATCGACCTGAACTACGATGAGACCCTTGGCCTTGAGGCCGCGGTGCGAAATGTCGCAGATCAGGCGGAAGAGGCTGTGCGTAGCGGCAAGAGTCTGTTGGTGCTGACCGACCGGCACATAGCCCCGGGTAAATTGCCGATGCACGCCTCGCTGGCCGTGGGTGCCGCGCACCACCGGTTGGTGGAAAAAGGCCTGCGTTGCGATTGCAACATCCTGGTGGAAACGGCCACCGCGCGTGACCCTCACCACTTTGCGGTGCTGATCGGTTTTGGCGCCTCGGCGGTCTATCCCTTCTTGGCCTACGAAGTGCTGGCGGATCTGATCCGTACCGGTGAAGTGCTCGGCGACCTCTACGAAGTGTTCAAGCATTACCGCAAAGGCATCTCCAAGGGCTTGCTGAAGATCCTCTCGAAGATGGGCATCTCCACCGTGGCGTCCTACCGTGGTGCGCAGCTGTTCGAAGCCGTGGGTCTGTCCGATGAAGTCGTAGAGCTGAGCTTCCGTGGGGTCGCCAGCCGGATCAAGGGCGCGCGCTTCGTCGATATCGAAGCCGAGCAGAAGCTGCTGGCCCTCGAAGCCTGGAACAACCGCAAGGCAATCCAGCAGGGCGGCCTGCTGAAGTTCGTTTACGGCGGCGAATACCACGCCTACAACCCGGATGTGGTGAACACTCTGCAAGCGGCCGTGCAGCAGGGCAGCTACGCGAAGTTCAAGGAGTACACGACCCTGGTGGATACTCGCCCGGTGTCGATGATCCGCGACCTGCTCAAGGTGAAGGTTGCCGATCAGCCATTGTCGCTCGACGAAATCGAGCCGCTGGAAGCTATTCTCAAGCGCTTTGACTCTGCCGGTATTTCCCTCGGTGCCTTGTCGCCCGAGGCTCACGAAGCCATTGCCGAAGCGATGAACCGCCTCGGTGCACGTTCCAACTCCGGTGAGGGCGGCGAAGACCCTGCCCGTTACGGCACCAACCGCAGCTCGAAGATCAAGCAAGTGGCGACCGGGCGTTTCGGCGTGACGCCGGAATATCTGGTCAACGCTGAAGTGCTGCAAATCAAGGTCGCACAGGGCGCCAAACCCGGTGAAGGCGGCCAGTTGCCGGGTGGCAAGGTCAACGGCCTGATCGCGCGCCTGCGTTATGCCGTGCCTGGCGTGACCCTGATTTCGCCGCCGCCGCACCACGACATCTACTCGATCGAAGACCTCTCGCAGCTGATTTTCGACCTTAAACAAGTCAACCCGGCCGCCTTGGTATCGGTGAAGTTGGTGGCTGAAGCGGGCGTCGGCACCATTGCTGCCGGTGTGGCCAAGGCCTATGCCGACCTGATCACCATTTCCGGTTATGACGGTGGTACCGGCGCCTCGCCGCTCACTTCGATCAAGTACGCCGGTGCGCCGTGGGAACTCGGCCTGGCCGAAACTCACCAGACCCTGCGCGGCAACGACCTGCGCGGCAAGGTGCGGGTGCAGACCGACGGCGGCCTGAAAACCGGCCTCGACGTGATCAAGGCGGCCATCCTCGGCGCCGAAAGCTTCGGCTTCGGTACTGCGCCGATGATCGCTCTGGGCTGCAAATACCTGCGTATCTGCCACCTGAACAACTGCGCCACCGGCGTAGCTACCCAGAACGACAAACTGCGCAAGGATCACTTCATCGGCACCGTCGACATGGTGGTGAATTTCTTCACCTACGTCGCCGAGGAAACCCGTGAGTGGCTGGCCAAGGTTGGCGTGCGCAGCCTGGAAGAACTGATCGGGCGTACCGATCTGCTGGAAATGCTGCCGGGCGAAACCGAGAAACAAAAGCACCTGGATCTGACCCCGCTGCTCGGCAGTGAGCATATCCCGGCCGACAAGCCGCAGTTCTGCCAAGTCGAGCGCAACCCGCCGTTCGACCTCGGCAAGCTGGCCGAGCAGATGGTCGAGTTGGCCAAACCGGCCATCGACGGTCTGACTGGCGCCGAGTTCGAGCTGGACATCTGCAACTGCGACCGTTCCATCGGTGCCCGGGTCTCTGGCGAAATCGCCCGAATGCACGGCAACCAGGGGATGGCCAAGGCGCCGATCACCTTCCGCTTCAAGGGCACTGCCGGGCAGAGCTTCGGTGTGTGGAACGCCGGTGGTTTGAACCTCTATCTGCAAGGTGACGCCAACGACTACGTCGGTAAAGGCATGACTGGCGGCAAGCTGGTCATAGTTCCGCCGGTCGGCAGCCCGTTCAAGACCCAGGACAGCGCCATCATCGGCAACACCTGCCTGTATGGCGCCACCGGTGGCAAGCTGTTCGCTGCGGGTACGGCCGGCGAGCGTTTCGCCGTGCGTAACTCCGGGGCGCATACTGTGGTGGAAGGCACCGGCGACCACTGCTGTGAATACATGACGGGCGGCTTTGTCTGTGTGCTGGGCAAGACCGGCTACAATTTCGGCTCCGGCATGACGGGCGGTTTCGCCTACGTGTTGGACCAGGACAACAGCTTCGTTGACCGGGTGAACCACGAACTGGTGGAAATCCAGCGGATCAGCGGTGAGGCCATGGAGTCCTACCGTAGCCACTTGCAACGCGTGCTTGCCGAGTATGTCGAGGAAACTTCCAGTGAGTGGGGCCGCAACCTCCTGGAAAACCTCGACGACTACCTGCGCAAGTTCTGGCTGGTCAAGCCGAAGGCTGCCAGCTTAGGGTCGCTGCTCTCCAGCACCCGCGCCAACCCACAATAATTTGCGCCTGCCGTAGTTTGATGAGGTTTTGAAATGACTGAACGTCTGAATAACGACTTCCAGTTCATCGAGGTCGGGCGCAAGGATCCGAAGAAGAAGCTCTTGCGTCAGCGCAAGAAGGAGTTCGTCGAGATCTACGAGCCCTTCAAGCCAGCGCAAGCTGCAGACCAGGCGCACCGCTGCCTGGGTTGTGGCAACCCGTATTGCGAATGGAAGTGCCCGGTGCACAACTACATTCCGAACTGGCTCAAGCTGGTTTCGGAAGGCAACATCCTGGCCGCCGCTGAACTGGCCCACCAGACCAATACGCTGCCGGAAGTGTGCGGCCGCGTGTGTCCGCAGGATCGTCTGTGCGAGGGTGCCTGCACCCTTAACGATGGCTTTGGTGCGGTCACCATCGGCTCGGTGGAGAAGTACATCGCCGACACCGCCTTTGCCATGGGCTGGCGTCCGGACATGTCCAAGGTCAAGTCGACCGGCAAGAAGGTCGCCATCATCGGTGCTGGCCCGGCCGGTCTCGGCTGTGCCGACGTACTGGTGCGCAACGGCGTGAGCCCGGTGGTGTTCGACAAGAACCCGGAAATCGGTGGTCTGCTGACCTTCGGCATTCCCGAATTCAAACTGGAAAAAAGCGTACTCAGCCGTCGCCGTGAAATCTTCACTGGCATGGGCATCGAGTTCCGCCTGAACACCGAAGTCGGCACCGACGTCACCGTCGAGCAGTTGCTGGAAGACTACGATGCCGTGTTCATGGGCATGGGCACTTACACCTATATGAAGGGCGGCTTCTCCGGTGAAGATCTGCCGGGCGTCTACGACGCTCTGGATTTCCTCATCGCCAACGTCAATCGCAACCTCGGTTTCGAGAAGGCGCCGGAAGACTTCATCAACATGAAGGGCAAGAAGATTGTGGTACTGGGCGGTGGCGACACCGCGATGGACTGCAACCGGACCTCGATTCGCCAGGGCGCCAAGGCCGTGACCTGCGCCTATCGCCGCGACGAAGAAAACATGCCGGGCTCGCGTAAAGAGGTGAAGAACGCCAAGGAAGAAGGCGTGAAATTCCTCTACAACCGTCAGCCCATCGCTATCGTCGGCGAGGACAAGGTCGAAGGCGTGAAGGTGGTCGAGACTCGCCTCGGCGAGCCGGATGCCCGTGGCCGCCGCAGCCCTGAGCCGATCCCCGGTTCCGAAGAGATCATCCCGGCCGACGCCGTGATCATCGCCTTCGGCTTCCGTCCGAGCCCGGCGGACTGGTTCGAGCAGCACGAGATCAGCATCGACAACCAGGGCCGCGTGGTCGCGCCCGAGCGGTCGCAGTTCAAGCACCAGACCAGCAACCCGAAAATCTTCGCCGGTGGCGACATGGTGCGTGGTTCCGATCTGGTGGTGACGGCGATCTTCGAAGGCAGACAGGCCGCCGAAGGCATCCTCGACTACCTGGGCGTGTAGGTTCAGAGGCGCGTAGGTTGGGCTTCGCAGGCTTAGCCCAACCTACCACGTGCTCGCGCGCAGCGAGTCAAATCATCGCGATAGACAAAAGGCACGGCACTCGCCGTGCCTTTTGCTGTGCGCTCTGCGAAAATGCCCGCACTTTTTTGCTGCCTACTTTTTTCTCAGGAACTGCCATGACCGCCCTGAAGAACGATCGCTTTCTCCGTGCCCTGCTCAAGCAACCCGTCGATGTCACCCCGGTGTGGATGATGCGTCAGGCCGGTCGCTACCTCCCGGAGTATCGCGCCAGCCGCGCCAAAGCCGGTGACTTCATGGGCCTGATGCAGAACCCCGAGTTCGCCTGTGAAGTCACCCTGCAGCCGCTGGACCGCTATCCGCAGCTGGACGCGGCGATCCTCTTCTCCGACATCCTGACCATTCCAGATGCCATGGGGCAGGGGTTGTATTTCGAGACGGGCGAAGGCCCGCGCTTCAAGAAGGTCATCGGCACGCTGGCCGATATCGAGGCGCTGCCGATTCCCGATCCGGAAAAAGACCTCGGCTATGTGATGAACGCCGTGCGCACCATCCGCAGCGCGCTGAATGGCCGTGTACCGCTGATCGGCTTCTCCGGCAGCCCCTGGACCCTGGCCACCTATATGGTCGAAGGCGGTTCGTCGAAGGACTTCCGCAAGTCCAAAGCCATGCTCTACGACAACCCGCAAGCCATGCACCTGTTGCTCGATAAGCTGGCGCAGTCGGTCACCAGCTACCTCAACGGGCAGATCCGCGCAGGCGCCCAGGCCGTGCAGATATTCGATACCTGGGGCGGCAACCTGTCCGCTGCGGCGTACCAGGAATTCTCCCTGGCCTATATGCAGAAGATAGTCACGGGCCTGATTCGCGAACACGATGGTCGCAAGGTGCCGGTGATTCTGTTCACCAAGAACGGCGGTTTGTGGCTAGAGGACATGGCGGCAACCGGTGCCGACGCCTTGGGCCTGGACTGGAGCTGCGACATCGGTGACGCGCGCCGCCGCGTCGGCGACAAAGTGGCCCTGCAAGGCAACATGGACCCGACCGTGCTGTACGCCAAGCCCGCTGCAATTCGGGCCGAAGTTGCGCGCATCCTCGCCAGCTACGGCAAGGGCAGCGGTCATGTATTCAACCTGGGCCACGGCATCACTCCGGAAGTCGACCCGGCTCACGCCGGCGCTTTCCTCGAAGCGGTGCACGAGCTCTCGGCGCACTACCATCAGGTTTGAGTGTGTGCATAAAAAGGGTCGCTGAATGTGGCCTTTTTTATGGCCGCTGGGTTAGGTGTTGACCGCTGTCGCGCGGCTCGTCGAGTGCGCCGGCCATGCGCAGCAACAGCCGATGGCCAACGTCGTTGCTCCAATTGAAGCTGTTCTGCAGCACCACCACGGCGGTCTTGTGTCGAGTGTCCAGGCCCAGGTAGCTGGAGTAGCCGCCGACCAAACCGACCTGGTAGGTGATTTTTTGCCCGCCGATGTCATCGACAATCCAGGCGATTGCGGCCGCTTCTTTTGGGCGCTCGACGCGTACCTGCAAGGTGTCCAGGAGTGCCGCATCCATCTTCGCGTTGGCGCTGCTGTGCAGATGCGCCGCCGCGTAGCTGAGCAAGTCATCGGCGTTGGAGTAGAGCGCCGCCGTGCCGTGCAGGATGTCGGTGAAATGCCAGTTGGGAACGGGCTGGCCCCTGCGGATGAACTTGGGTTGGTCGCCGGCATGGCCGAGCGCTCGGCTGGGGTAACCGGGTAAGTGTTCCGGCAGGTAAGTGGTGTTGCTCAGCCCCAGGGGTGCGCCGACCCGCTCCTGTAACAAGTCATCGACCTTCTTGCCGGTGCGCACCTCCAGCGCATAACTCAGCAGGCCATAACCGATGTTCGAATACTGCGGTTCGACCTGCTGGGGGCTGTCGAAGTCGGCCAAGTAGTTGAGCAGGTAGGTGTGGTCGAAGTGCCGGTAGAAGTTGTTGCCGGTGAACAGGTATTCAATGAAGTAACTCAGCGTTTGCGGCGTCATCGGCTGGCGAGGCAGGCCGGAGGTGTGGGTGACCAATTGCAGCAGGGTAATGTTCTTGGCGTCGTCGCTCAGCGCCGTGTCGGCTGGCAACAGGCTCTCGAGGGTGTCATTCCAGCGCAGCACGCCATCTTGTACCAGCAACGCTGCGATGTCGCCCAAAAAGCCTTTGCTCAGTGAGCCGACGGCAAACAGCGTGTCGCCATCCGGTTCTCTGCCACTGAGCTGATCGGTCACGCCATAGCCGAATAAGTGTTTTTGCCCATCGGCGCTGAGCACCCCAACCACCATGCCTGGGGTTCGCTGCGCGTCGATCAGCGGCTGGGCCAGGGAGTCCACCTCGGCGTGCAGGTTGCCACTGCGGGCCAAGCGCCGCGTTTGCTGATCCGTGGGGTCGACCGGCATGCGCGATAAGGTGCCGCAGGCCGCCAGGGAACACAGCGCCAGGGCATAGCCAAGGAGCTTGCCGAACCAATGCTGACTGAACGCAGAGCTACAAGGCCACACGGCGATACCTGGTGCTGATGGGCGGGCCAACAACGCTGGGTTTAGAGTTGCCCGAGGCTTTGTGCTTGCAGCTCTTGGAGGATGCTGTTGCGCAGGTTGTTTACCCAGCGGTTGTAGTTGCGATGGATTTTCCCGTCATCGTAGTCGAGACCCCAACTGCTGCGGTACTCGATGGCGAACTGGCTGGCACTGTAGGGAATGCTGATTTCCGCATGGTGACGACCGCGCTGGGTGATCTCTGCGCGGATCTCGGTTGGGCTGACATGCTGCACTAGCCACTCGCGTTTGTTCAGGGCGCTGACTACGGCCCGCTGCATGTCCGCGTTGCTGCGAACGCCGGCGGCCGGAGCCGTCTGCTGAATGTTCTCCAGCGGCTTGGACGTGCAGCCGAACAAACCGATCAGGCTCAGGGACAGCAGTAGCGTGCGAATCAGGTGGGACATTCCTTAATCTCCGGTAGTTATGCGTGGGCCTCAGCACCAGCGGCGGAAAATCAACGAGGTGTTGACCCCGCCAAAGGCAAAGTTGTTGTTCATCACGTATTCGTTACTCATCTGCCGAGCTTCGCCGCGCAGGTAGTCCAGCTCGCCGCACTGGGGGTCGATGTGATCGAGGTTGAGGGTGTGGATGTAACTGTCGCGCTTGAGCATCTCGATACTGAACCAGGACTCCAGCGCGCCGCAGGCTCCCAGGGTGTGGCCGAGGAAGCTCTTCTGCGAGCTGATCGGCATGCGTGCGCCGAACAGACTGCTGGTGGCCAGGGTCTCGGCGATGTCGCCCTGCTCGGTGGCGGTGCCATGACCATTGACGTAGCCGATGGCGGCGGGCGGCAGGTTGGCATCTTCCAGCGCCAGTTCCATCGCCCGGCGCATGGTCAGCTGTTCCGGTTTGGTGGCGTGCAGGCCGTCGGCGTTGCAGCCAAAACCTACGATCTCGGCATGGATCTGCGCGCCGCGGGCGAGGGCATGCTGCAGCTCTTCGAGCACCAGAATGCCGGCGCCCTCGCCGATCACCAGCCCGTCGCGGCCGCCGTCGTAGGGGCGTGGCGAGCTGTGCGGGGCATCGTTCTTGAGGCTGGTGGCGTAGAGCGCGTCGAACACCATGGCCTCGGTCGGGCAGAGTTCTTCGGCGCCGCCGGCGAGCATCAGCGGCAGGCGCCCGAACTTGATCGCCTCATAGGCATAGCCGATGCCCTGGCTGCCGCTGGTGCAGGCGCTGGAGGTGGGGATCAGCCGGCCCTTGAGGCCGAAGAAGATGCTGATATTGGCCGCCGTGGTGTGCGGCATCATGCGGATATAGGAGTTGGCGTTGAGGCCGTCGGCGACCGAGTTGAGCAGCATATTGCCGAAGGTTTTCATCTCGTCGGTGCTGCCGGTGGACGAGCCGCAGGCCACGCCCATGCGTCCGTCGCGGATCGACTCATCATTCAGCAGCCCGGCATCCGCCAGGGCCTGCTCGGCGGCCAGCACCACCAGCCGCGAGACGCGGCCCATGCTGCGCAGTTGCTTGCGAGTCCAGGCCTTGGGCACGGCGAAGTCGTCGATCGGCCCGGCCAGCCGGGTGTTCAGCTCGGTGAAGCGATCCCATTCGGGCATCCGCCGAATGCCGCTGCGGTTGGCGCGGAAATTCGCTTCGATGCTGGCCCAGTCGCTGCCGAGCGAGGTGATGCCGGCCATGCCGGTGACGACCACGCGTTTCATTAACAGAGCCCTCCGTTGACTGCGAGGACTTGGCGGGTGATATAGGCCGCTTCATCCGACATCAAAAAATTCACTGCACCGGCGACTTCCTCCGGCGTACCCAGGCGCTGGGCCGGGATCATCTTCAACAGCTCCTCGACCGGCACCTGCTCATCCAGCATGGTGGTGTCGATCAGCCCCGGGGCGACGCAATTGACGGTGATCTTGCGCTTGCCCAGTTCGGTCGCCAGGGCCTTGGCCGCGCCGATCACCCCGGCTTTGGAGGCGCTGTAATTGACCTGGCCACGGTTGCCTATCAGCCCGGACACCGAGGTGATACAGACGATCCGCCCGGCCTTGCGGCGCCGGACCATCGGCATGATCAGCGGATGCAGGACATTGTAGAAACCGTCCAGATTGGTCCGCATGACCAGGTCCCAGTCCTCTTCGCTCAGCGCCGGGAAGGCGCCGTCGCGGGTCAGGCCGGCGTTGCAGACCACGCCGTAGTAAGCGCCATGCGCTTCGACATCGGCTTCCAGTTGCGCGCGACAGGTTGCGCGGTCGGCTACATCGAATTGCAGGATGCGCGCCTGGCGCCCGAGGTCGAGGATTTCTGCGCGCACCGCTTCGGCTTCGGCGCGGCCACTGCGGCAGTGCAGCGCCAGGTCATAGCCGGCGCGGGCCAGGCGTAGCGCAATGGCGCGGCCGATGCCACGGCTGGAGCCGGTTACCAGAATTGACTCAGTCATGTGCAGGCTCTTGAAGGTCTTGACGGTGGCGCCCCATCGCGTGGGCTACAAGGCCACGGCTGGAGCCGGTGACCGGAATGGATTCAGTCATGTGCGGGCTCTTCAAGGTAGCTGGCCACCTGGGGTGGGCGAAACACATTCAGACGGGCTTCGGCATGAATACCGGGGCCGTTCAGGTGGCATTCGAAAACGCCCATGCCGTTGTCGTCCTGTAGCGAGCGGATAGCGTGGATCTGCAATTCAGCCCCGGCCGGGAAGGCCTCGACGTTGCACTGGAAATTGCGGGTGCCGAGCAGAAAGCCCAGCTCCACCGGCGCTCCGGCCTGACGCGCATGGCAGCCGGCATAGGCGGCGATGCTCTGCGCCATCAGCTCGATGCCAACCCAGGCCGGCAGGCTGCCGTCTGCCCGGTTGAACAGGCCACCGGGGCGCACGTACAGGCGCGTGGTCACTTCTTCCTCGGCAAAGCTGAGGACTTCGTCGAGGAGGATCATGTCGCCGGCATGCGGAAGCAGTTCGGCGATAGGCCAGATATCAGGCTGCGTGAAAACTACTGCACTCGG
>JBOICE010000452.1:0-7699 GCA_050739815.1 Pseudomonas sp.
CTAATGGCGATTTGAATGGTGCCTCGTCCAGCCTGGAGCGCGCCCAACGCATTGCTCCGCGCGAACCGCAGGTACTCTTCCGCTTGGCGCAGGTACGTTTGGCGCAAGGCGATGCGGCTCAAGCGGAGCAGTTCGCCCAGCGAGGTCTGACGTACGCCAATGGTCGTCCAGCCTTGCAGGCGAGCCTGTGGGGACTGATCGCGCAGGCCCGTGAACGGCAGGGCAATGCCGCGGGTGCGCTACAGGCCCGCGGGCGTGCTCGAGTCAATCTCTGATGGATGCTCGCCTGCCGCTGTTGGCTGAGCAGTTGCTGCTGATTGAGCGTGAGCTGCGTCTGCAGGGCTGGTGGACAGCAACGCCACCTAGCGCTGAAGCACTGGCCAGCCAGCAGCCATTTTGCGTCGATAGCCTGGCTTTCGAGGAGTGGCTGCAGTGGGTTTTTCTGCCGCGAATGAAGCTGATTGTGGAGACTGGCAAGCCGCTGCCCAGCGCTTCAGGTATTCGGCCAATGGCAGAAGTGGTCTATAGCGAGCGCAGTAACCAGGCCAAAGCCCTGTTGGAGTTGCTTGGTGAGTTCGACCGTTTGATCGGAGGTGCGGCGTAGGGCTGCACCTCCATCGGGTTACTTGCAGTTCTCGGCGATGGCTTTTTCACTTTCGGTGATGCGGCCTTGGCGCTCTTCTTCGGTCAATCTGCGGGTTTCGCCATTAACTACTTCGCGTAGCCGCGGATTGTTCTGCAGCTGAGCCAAGTTGGTACGCACTGTCTCGCAATACTTCTTGCGCTCAGCCTCCTGGGTTGCCACATCCTTTTTGACTTTGTCGTCGATGGCTTTTTGCTCGGTGTCGGCTGGGCTGTCTGGCGCAGGCGCAGGCGCAGGCGCAGCGGTCGGTACCGGTAGTTTGGGCGGTGCCGCGACGGTGTTGATCGAGGTGGCGTCCTGGCCTTGCGGTGGCTGCGCACCGAAGTGGGTAATGCCTTGTGCATCGACCCATTTGTAGACCTGGCTCGCCATTGCTGTGGCGCTCAGGGCGAGCAGCAAACTGCCTGTGAGAATCATGCGTCGCATGCTGTGTCCTTTGGTTAGCTGCGGAACTTGCTGACTACTATAACCAAAAGTCGCGAGTCGTCATCCTGCGCTAGATCACAGCGCTAGATTGAAGAATCCGTTACGGATGACTTGACTTGGTGCGGTCTAATCCGAACAATTCAACGTTCACTGTAGTGGAGTCCGCCGCAAGCAGGCTTTAGCTCAGTAGACATGAGGCGCACACCCGCGCCGACCTGTTACACCCGCAACGCGTTACCTCGCGCTGGGTGGGAAAGCCCCGCAACACTTTGGAGCATTCCCAATACTTGCTCAGTAGTAGCTGACGTAGTCGGCGACCACCGTCGCTCATGCTCTGCTTGGCAGTAAACCTATTCAGACCGTCCAGCTGTGGGCGGTTCTCTGGCGTTTTAGAGGTGAACAACGTGGAGCTTTTATCTGGCGCTGAAATGGTCGTCCGCTTTTTGCGTGATGAAGGCGTTAAGCATATCTATGGGTACCCAGGTGGTGCCCTCCTGCATATTTACGATGCCTTGTTCAAGGAGCCGGAAGTTACCCACATTCTGGTCCGCCACGAACAAGCGGCTACTCATATGGCTGACGGCTATGCCCGTGCGACCGGTAAGGCGGGTGTCGTGCTGGTGACCTCGGGGCCTGGCGCGACCAACGCCATCACCGGGATTGCCACTGCCTACATGGACTCGATTCCGATGGTCGTGTTGTCGGGGCAGGTACCGAGCAATATGGTCGGTACCGATGCGTTCCAGGAAACCGACATGATCGGTATCTCCCGGCCGATCGTGAAGCACAGCTTTATGATCAAGCATCCGTCGGAAATCCCGGAGGTCATGAAGAAGGCCTTCTATATCGCCCAGTCCGGCCGTCCTGGCCCGGTCGTAGTCGATATTCCTAAGGACATGACCAACCCGGCGGAGAAGTTCGAGTACGTCTACCCGAAGAAAGCCAAGCTTCGCTCCTATAGCCCAGCCGTGCGCGGCCATTCGGGGCAAATTCGCAAGGCGGCCGAGATGCTGCTGGCGGCCAAGCGACCGATTATGTATTCGGGTGGTGGCGTGATCATGGGCGGTGCTGCGGCACCGCTGACCGAGTTGGCGCAAATGCTTAACCTACCGGTCACCAACACGCTGATGGGCCTCGGCGGCTATCCGGGCACGGATCGTCAGTTCCTCGGCATGCTGGGTATGCACGGCAGCTACACCGCCAACCTGGCTATGCATCATGCCGATGTGATTCTCGCCGTCGGCGCGCGCTTCGATGACCGTGTCATCAACGGTGCATCCAAGTTTTGCCCGAACGCCAAGATCATCCACATCGATATCGACCCGGCTTCGATCTCCAAGACCATCAAGGCCGATGTGCCGATCGTGGGGCCAGTGGATAGCGTGCTGACTGAGATGGTCGCGATCCTCAAGGAAATCGGCGAAACCCCAAACAAAGAAGCCGTGGCGAGTTGGTGGAAGCAGATTGATGAGTGGCGTGCGGGACGTGGCACTTTCCCTTATGACAAGGGCGACGGCAGCATCATCAAGCCGCAGACGGTAATTGAAACCCTCAGCGAAGTGACCCATGGCGATGCCTTCATCACTTCCGACGTGGGCCAGCACCAGATGTTCGCGGCGCAGTACTACCGCTTTAACAAACCCAATCGCTGGATCAACTCCGGTGGTCTCGGCACCATGGGCTTTGGTTTCCCGGCGGCGATGGGTGTCAAGTTGAGCTTCCCGGATGCCGATGTTGCCTGTGTGACGGGTGAGGGTAGCATTCAGATGAACATTCAGGAGCTGTCGACCTGTCTGCAATACGACTTGCCCGTGAAAATCGTCAATCTGAACAACGGCGCATTGGGCATGGTTCGCCAATGGCAGGACATGATGTACAACAGCCGTCATTCGCACTCTTACATGGATTCGCTACCGGATTTCGTCAAGCTTGCTGAGGCGTATGGTCATGTCGGCATGCGCATTACCGATCTGAAAGATCTGAAGCCGAAAATGGAAGAAGCCTTCGCGATGAAAGATCGCCTGGTGTTCCTCGACATTCAGGTAGATACGAGCGAGCACGTCTACCCGATGCAGATCAAAGATGGCGCCATGCGTGACATGTGGCTGAGCAAGACGGAGCGGACCTAAACCATGCGACACATCATCTCCCTGCTGCTGGAAAACGAGCCCGGCGCATTGTCCCGCGTGGTCGGCCTGTTTTCGCAACGTAACTACAACATCGAAAGTCTGACTGTGGCTCCAACCGAAGATCCGACCTTGTCGCGTCTGACGTTGACTACTGTCGGGCACGATGAAGTGATCGAGCAGATCACCAAGAACCTCAACAAGCTGATCGAAGTGGTCAAGCTGGTGAATTTGTCGGAAAGCGCGCACATCGAGCGTGAATTGATGCTGGTCAAGGTCAAGGCTACCGGTGCTCAGCGTGCTGAGATCAAGCGCACTACCGACATTTTCCGTGGGCAGATTGTCGACGTGACCAGTAGCGTCTACACCATCCAGCTAGCGGGAACCAGCGACAAGCTGGACAGCTTTATCCAGGCCGTGGGCACCAGCTCGATCCTGGAAACCGTACGCAGTGGCGTCACCGGCATCGCCCGTGGCGACAAAGTGCTGAGCATCTAAACATTTAGCGAGCGGCCCGAGAGGCCTCAGTAAACAGGGGAAATTCATGAAAGTTTATTACGATAAAGATTGCGACCTTTCGATCATCCAGGGCAAAAAAGTCGCCATCATCGGTTACGGCTCCCAGGGGCATGCCCAGGCCTGCAACCTGAAAGATTCCGGTGTCGATGTAACCGTGGGCCTGCGTCCAGGTTCCGCCACTGTTGCCAAGGCACAGGCGCATGGTCTGAAAGTAACTGACGTGCCTTCTGCCGTTGCTGCTGCCGATCTGGTCATGATTCTGACCCCGGACGAGTTCCAGTCGCAGCTGTACAAGAACGAAGTCGAGCCGAACCTGAAAAAAGGCGCCACCCTGGCCTTCTCCCACGGTTTTGCGATCCACTACAACCAGGTCGTGCCTCGCTCTGATCTCGACGTGATCATGATTGCGCCGAAAGCTCCGGGCCACACCGTGCGTTCCGAGTTCGTCAAAGGCGGCGGTATTCCGGACCTGATCGCGATCTATCAAGATGCTTCCGGCAACGCCAAGAATGTTGCCCTGTCCTACGCCAGTGGCGTGGGCGGCGGCCGTACCGGCATCATCGAAACCACTTTCAAAGACGAGACCGAAACCGATCTGTTCGGTGAGCAGGCTGTTCTGTGTGGCGGTACTGTTGAGCTGGTCAAAGCCGGTTTTGAAACCTTAGTTGAAGCTGGCTATGCGCCGGAAATGGCCTACTTCGAGTGCCTGCACGAATTGAAGTTGATCGTTGACCTC
The DNA here is from genome assembly GCA_050739815.1 of Pseudomonas sp. GTDB lineage: Bacteria > Pseudomonadota > Gammaproteobacteria > Pseudomonadales > Pseudomonadaceae > Aquipseudomonas. Next base: position 4,451 of record JBOICE010000452.1, read on the forward strand.
ATGTACGAAGGCGGCATCGCCAACATGAACTACTCGATCTCCAACAATGCTGAGTACGGCGAGTATGTGACCGGTCCGGAAGTCATCAACGCCGAATCCCGTCAGGCCATGCGCAATGCTCTGAAGCGCATCCAGGACGGCGAGTACGCCAAGATGTTCATCAGCGAAGGCGCTACCAACTACCCTTCGATGACTGCTAAGCGCCGTAACAACGCCGCCCACGGTATCGAAGTGATTGGTGAGAAGCTGCGCTCCATGATGCCGTGGATCGCTGCTAACAAAATCGTCGACAAGACCAAGAACTAAGGTCTGCGATGTGAGAAAAAACGCGGCCCTGGCCGCGTTTTTTCATTCTAGACTAAGGCTTCTGGTATAAAGCTAGAGTGCTTTGGCGGGGTTTATGAACCCCGAAAACCAATTTTGTCGAAAACTCTCCGAATCGTTGCAAGGTGTTGTTCATGAACGAACGTCCCGAGGAGCCGAATAAGGCCTCCGACGCAGAAAGCCTGCTGCCAATTGATGAGCATGTTGAAGAAGGGCATGACGCCGAAGGGCGCAAAGTCCGGCATCGTGGCATTTACTTGCTGCCCAACCTCTTTACTACGGCAAACCTGTTCGCGGGCTTCTACGCCATCATCAATGCGGTGAACGGCAACTTTTATGTTGCTGCAGCTACGGTTTTCGTCGCCATGGTGCTGGATAGCCTCGATGGTCGGGTGGCGCGTTTGACCAATACCCAGAGTGCCTTCGGTGCCGAATATGACTCGCTGTCCGATATGGTGGCGTTCGGCGTTGCCCCTGCGTTACTCGCGTTCGAGTGGGCACTGGGGAGTATGGGCAAGGTCGGTTGGATGGTGGCCTTCATTTATGTTGCGGGCGCCGCTCTACGGCTTGCGCGCTTCAATACACAGGTGGGCTCGGCGGATAAGCGCTTCTTTATTGGTTTGGCGAGCCCGGCTGCGGCGGGTGTGGTGGCCGGGACCGTTTGGGCCTTCAGTGATTTCGGTATCCAGGGCTCCAACATGTCCTTTGTAGTCGCCTTGCTGGTAGCGGGCGCAGGCATGTTGATGGTCAGCAATATCAAATATCACAGTTTCAAGGATCTCGATCTCAAGGGGCGTGTCCCTTTCGTGGCGATCCTCGCTGTGGTGTTGGTGTTCGCGGTAGTCTTCAGTGATCCGCCGCGCATCCTGCTATTGATATTCCTCGCCTATGCGGCTTCTGGGCCAGTGCAATATCTGTTGCAACTGCGCCGGCGCAAAACCGCCGAGTGATGTAATTTCCCACGAGCTCCGCGGTCTATTGGCGCATCAGTCACCTAATAGCCGCGGAGTCACTATGCTGATCAAGACCCCTCCCGCTTCTTCGTCTCACGAATCTGACGTCACTCCCGAATCGGTCTGTCTTTCGCGCCGCAGCCTGTTGGCCGCCGTCGGAGGCTTGGCGGCAACCGTTGCTTTGCCTGGTAATGCCCGGGGTGAGGTGTCTCGCTATGCCGATGCCGAGCCTTCAACTGCTTCTGCCTGGTTTGACCAGAAACTGACAGGCACTCGTTGGCAAGCGGTTACAGCTGGGGATGAGGCACTGACACCGTTCAAGGACGCTACTCACTACAACAATTTCTATGAGTTCGGGCCTGATAAAGGTGATCCCGCGAGCAATGCCAGGCAGTTCGAGGTTGAGCCATGGACTGTGATGGTGGATGGCGAAGTAACGAAGCCAGGTCGTTACTCGCTGGATGATTTATTCAAGCCGCTGCAACTTGAAGAGCGTATCTATCGGCTCCGTTGTGTCGAGGCATGGTCCATGGTCATCCCTTGGTTGGGCTTTTCGCTGGGTAACCTGCTCAAGCAGGTCGAGCCTAATAGTCAGGCCAAGTTTGTGCGTTTCGAAACGATCGTCAATAGGGAGCACATGGTGGGGCAGCGCTCGAGTTTTTCTTTGATCGACTGGCCATATGTGGAAGGGCTGCGTCTGGACGAGGCGATGCATCCGCTGACAATCCTTGCCGTGGGGATGTATGGACGGGTGTTGCCCAATCAAAACGGTGCACCGTTGCGCTTGGTGGTGCCATGGAAGTATGGATTTAAAAGCATTAAGTCGATTGTCCGTATCAGCTTGACCCGTGAGCAACCGAAAAACACGTGGCAGGCATTAGCCCCAGATGAGTACGGTTTTTATGCCAACGTTAATCCGGCGGTGGACCACCCGCGTTGGACTCAGGCTCATGAGCGGCGCCTGCCAAGTAGTCTGTTCAGTCCTAATGTCATCCCGACGCGCTTATTCAATGGTTATGACGAAGTTGCAAGCCTCTATAGTGGGCTCGATCTCAGGACAAGCTATTGATGCGTTATCGATTTTGGCGAACACTAGTCTTCATTGTGGCGTTATTGCCGCCACTGTACTGGCTATACCAAGGCTGGGCTTTCGCCCTTGGCGCAGACCCCGGTAAGGTTTTGGTCGAGCGTTTGGGGCTTGGGGCGTTGATACTTCTATTAACCACGCTTGCCATGACGCCGCTACGGCGTTTAACGGAGTGGGGTGGCTGGATTGCTATTCGTCGCCAGTTAGGTTTGTGGTGTTTCGGCTATGCCGTATTTCACCTTTTAGCCTATGCGGTATTCGTTCTTGGATTGGATGGTGCGCAATTGTTGATTGATCTGCGCAAGCGTCCTTATATCTTCGTAGGGGCGCTGGCTTTCATTGGGCTTGTAGCTCTGGCCGTGACCTCTAATCGCTTTAGTGTCCGTAAGCTTGGTAAGCGCTGGAAAGCGTTACATCGCGCGGTTTACCTGATTTTGGGGTTGGTTCTGCTGCACATGCTCTGGGTAGTGCGAGCGGATCTGGAGGAATGGCTTTGGTATTCGGTCGCTGGCGCATTTCTACTAATGCTACGTATTCCGGCCATTGCCGCGCGCTTTCCGAGGTTCTCACTGAGGTCTTCGGAAAGAATGAGCAAAAGGTTTCAATAAGTGCTTGACGGTTAATTTGCTGGGCCTATAATGCGCACCACTTCCGGCACAGACCTCTCGGAAAACTTCTTATATAACAAGGAGTTAGCTTTAAAGGAGGGGTTGCAAAGCAGTGCAAGCTGTGTAGAATGCGCCGGGCTGACAAGGAGCGGTAGCGGTCTTGTTGGTCGGTTCGCTGAGGCGATCGAAAGCGGTTGAATGAGGTGGTTGACAGCGGTTTGAAACGCTGTAGAATTCGCCTCCCGCTGACGAGAAGCTTGGTTGGCGCGGAAGCGCA
>JBOICE010000453.1:0-18156 GCA_050739815.1 Pseudomonas sp.
CAGGCCCCCAGACTGCATTTCATAATGCCTCCCAGAACAAGGAAAACCAATTCTGCGCCGGCCTGAGGCTTGGTCAACATGAAGTTAGTGGATGCACCCCCCACCAAATCGAACGCTCCCTCACTTATTGCACCAAAAACAAATCGACCCCTGTCCACGCTCCTGGGCATCGGAGCCGAGCTGGCGGCACCTGCGAGTCGGAGCGACGGCAACCGAATCGTCATCGCCGGCCGTGAGAGTGCCCAAGAGACGGTGAACCAGGTCGGTCAGGAAATCACGAAGCGAAACGTCAGCATTCAACCAACGCTGACGATCCGGCCCGGCTTCCCCGTGCGGGTGATGGTCAGCAGGGACTTGGTGCTACGCCCATATCAGCCATTGTTCCTTCAGCGAGGCGCGTCCAAATGAGCAAAGGTGTGGAAAAGCTGCGCCTTGGGCCTCTTCCGAAGAGCGAAATGGTCAAGCTCACCATTTCGATTTCCGCGGCCACAAAGGCTTTACTCGATCACTACGCTTCCCTGCATAGTCAACTGCATGGGGTAGATGTAGATGCCATAGCTTTGATACCGTACATGCTCGAGGCGTTCATCGAGCGGGATCGCGGATTCAAGGCATTGCGCAGCAAGTCCACAGATGAAGGTCGGTAATCGCTGTTCGTCGCACGACACTATCTCCTCGCGCTGAGAGTCAAAGCCTCGATCCTGTAAGCGTTTCGCGGTGATGCCAGGGACGGAAGTTGTTGGTTCGACCATGTCAGCCAACTACGAGTGCACGAGTCGTGCACGGTGCTGTCGGTAGTCAAGCCGTCTGAGAGCCGCCTGTAAACCGTCCGGATTCTGCAGGATCGATGCCGGCGCGGAGAACGCAGCGGTTAAGCAGCGCTGCACATGTGGACATGGGCCGAATAGTCGAGGCAAAAGTCCGGAGGAACCCCGACCCAGTCCCCCACTAGGGAAACCACTTACTTAGATATCTAATAATGCGGCGCACAATGGCTCCTGGATCCAGCAACTGGTTTGCACCTCATGGCCGAGACTTTCCATCCCACGTTTCAACTTAGCGATCTTCCGGAGGGCGAGGCCCGACGCTGCCACTTCGAGGGCTCCTCAGTCGCTCTATTCCGAGTGGAAGGCTGCGTCTACGCGACCCAGGACGAGTGCACGCATGGCCGCGCTTCACTCGCAGAGGGCTATCTGATCGGCGACGAGGTGGAATGCCCCCTCCACCAAGGCATGTTCAACGTTCGAACAGGCGCAGTCACAGGCCCGCCTTGTACCCAAGCCCTCAAGACTTATGCCGTTCAGATCCGAGACGGCGTGATCTACCTCTCTCATTCGTCAGCCACTGCCGAACTTTGACCGGCAAATTTTTAGGAGACATCGCATGAATCCAGTCCGACTATTGGCGCTCGGCGTCATTGCCGCTTTCCTCGGCGTCGCGCAAGCGCAGTCCTCGGCACCGATCAAGATCGGGTTCGTGGGTGAACTTTCCGGGCCCCAGGGGGCGCTCGGGCAGGACCAGTACGACGGATTCATGCTGGTCGTCGAGCGCAACGGCGGCAAGCTCGGTGGTGTCCCGGTGCAGGTCATCAAGGAGGATTCGCAACTCAAGCCCGACGTGGCCACGCAAGTCGTGCAGCGCCTGATCGAGCGCGATAAGGTGCCGATCATCACCGGCGTGACCTTCTCCAACATCATGATGGCGATCCACAAGCCCGTGACGGAGAAGGAAGTCTTCCTGATTGGCTCCAACGCAGGGCCCTCTCCCATCGCCGGCGCGGGGTGCTCACCTTACCAGTACGTTGTGTCTTGGCAGGTGGATCAGCTTGCCGAGGTGTTCGGCCTTCACGCCAATAGTAAGGGCTACAAGAAGGTCTACCTGATGGCCCCCAACTACCAAGCGGGGAAGGATTTCTTGTCCGGGTTCAAGCGCACATTCAAGGGCCAGATCGCGGACGAGGTTTACACGAGCCTGAACCAGCCCGATTTTTCCGCTGAACTCACGCAGCTCAAGGCGGCCAAGCCGGACGCCGTGTTCGTCTTCTACCCGGGCGGCCTTGGCATCAACTTCGTGAAGCAGTATCAGCAAGCGGGTCTGCTCGGTAAAGTGCCGCTCATGTCGGGTGGCGCCGTCGATGGCACGACGCTTCCCGCCTTGAAGGAAACCGCGATCGGCGTGCTCGGCGCGTTTCCCTGGGGCCCCGACCTGGACAACCGGGCGAGTAAGCAGTTCGTGGAGGAATTCGAGCGCAAGCACAACCGCATCCCGGCGTCTTTCGCGTCGCAGGGCTATGACGCCGCGCTGCTGCTCGATTCGGCCATCGGCAAGGTCAAAGGCAACGTGGCCGACAAGCGCGCCTTCATGGCGGCGCTGAAGGCTGCCGAGTTCGAGTCGGTGCGAGGCTCATTTAAGTTCGGCAACAACAACTTCCCCGTGCAGGACTTCCACATCCAGGAAGTCGCCAAAGACGCGAAGGGCCGCGTGAGCCTGAAGACGGTGGGCACCTACAAGGGGCTGGCCGACTCGTACCACACGCAGTGCGCGATGAAGTAGCCGATCGATCGCGGCCCTTCGTTCCAACAGCGCCTCCAACATGACCGCTTCCGTTGTCCTGACCCAGTTGCTCAATGGCATCCAGCTGGGGGCGCTGCTCTTCCTATTGTCTGCGGGGCTGACGCTGGTCTTTGGAATCATGAACTTCGTGAACCTGATGCACGGCTCGCTCTTCATGATGGGCGCGTACTTCGCCGCGGCGGGATACAAGGTGTCGGGGTCTTTCGCGGTAGCCGCGGTGTGTGCCGTGGGGGGTGGGCTCGTGCTGGGGCTGTTGGTCGAGCGGCTGGTTGTCGCAAAGATGTATCGCCGCGAGCACCTCGACCAGGTTCTGGTCACATTTGGGCTGGTGCTATTCTTCAATGAAGCGGCGCGGATCCTCTGGGGGACGACCTCGGTCCACGCCGGTTCCCCCTCCGGCTTCGATGGGACCGTAGGTCTTGCCGGGGTGATGTATCCCTCCTATCGGCTGCTGATCATCGGCGTCGCGCTCGTCGTGGCTGCAGCCCTGTACTTCATGATCCATCGCACCCGCGTCGGCATGCTCGTGCGCGCGGGGGCAACTCGCCCGGAGATCGTGAGCGCGCTCGGGGTGGACGTCGTGCGCCTGAAGCGATGGCTCTTCGCGTTCGGTGCGATGCTAGCGGCACTTGGCGGATTGATGGCCGGACCCATCACGTCAGTGCAACCGGGAATGGGCGAACCGGTGCTGATTATGACGCTGGTCGTTATCGTCACCGGCGGGATCGGCTCCATTCGCGGCGCGTTCTATGGCGCCATGATCGTTGGCATCGTCGACACGGTCGGCCGTGCGTTTTTGCCCCTGTTGTTGCGCGAGATGTTCGAACGTTCGGTTGCACAAGCTGCAGGGCCGGCGATTGCTTCGATCCTGATCTATCTCTTCATGGCGTGCGTGCTCGCCATCCGTCCGCAAGGACTTTTCCCCGTTCGCCATGGATAAAAATCCGTACAACCTCATCCGCCGGCACTGGGTGCCCGTCCTGCTGTTCGGCGTGCTGGCGATACTGCCGCTGATCGCCATTGCAATGGGGCAAGGCTACTACATTACCTTCGCGACTCGCGTGCTCGTTCTCGCCACCGCCGCAGTCGGCTTGAACGTGGCCCTCGGCTACGGCGGGATGGTCAGCTTCGGGCACGCGCTTTACGTGGGCCTCGGCGCCTACGTGGTCGCGGCGATGTCGGATGCCGGTGTTCAGTCCGGCGTGGCGCACCTCGCGGTGGCGCTTGCGGCTGGAGCGCTGCTCGCCTTCGTGCTTGGACTGGTGTGCCTTCGCACGAGCGGCATTGCGTTCATTATGATCACGCTCGCGTTTTCGCAGATGTTCTTCTACGTTGTCGTCAGCCTCAAACGGTACGGCGGCGACGACGGCATGGCGCTGCGGGCGCGCAGCACTTTGTTCGGCGCGAGCCTGGACAGCCCAGTCGCGTTCTACTACCTAGTTTTCGTTCTGCTCTCGCTGGTGCTGCTATTCGTAGCGACGACGGCGCGGTCGCGCTTCGGCTGGGTAGTGCGCGGCAGCAAGCTGAACGCCAGGCGCATGGCAGCACTGGGCTACCCCGTGCTGCGCTACCGCCTCGCGGCCTATGTTCTGTCCGCCTCGATCTGCGTGCTGGCTGGCGTTCTGCTCGCAAACCTCGCCCGCTTCGCTTCGCCATCCTACCTGCAGTGGTCACTCTCGGGCGAGCTCATCGTAATGGTCGTGCTGGGCGGCATGGGAACTGTGCTCGGCCCCGTGTTCGGCGCGACGGTGCTGCTGGTACTGGAAGAACTGCTCGCTAACGCGCACGTCCCAATGCCGTTCGGCGCCGACGCAATGGTGCGCGCGCACTTCATGGGGGTGATCGGAATCTTCATCGTGCTCATGGCGATGGGGACTCGGCACGGCCTGGCCGGCTTCGTCAAACCGAAGGCCGCCCGATGACGCCACTGCTTTCGGTCGAGAATCTGGTGAAGCGATTTCGCGGCATTCACGCTTCGGACGGCATCAATTTCGATCTGCGGCCGGGTGAAATCCATGCCGTGATCGGCCCCAACGGCGCGGGCAAGACGACCTTCATCAACCAACTCGCCGGCGAACTGGCTCCCGACTCCGGCCGCATCCTGCTGGATGGCCAGGACATCACGAGCGAGCCTGTCTACCTGCGAGCGGCGCTCGGACTGGCGCGTTCCTACCAGATCAGTGCGGTATTTGACGAGTTGTCCGTGCTTGAGAACGTGATGCTGGCTGCGCAGGCGCACCAGGGCCACAGCTTCCGCTTCTTCAAGGATGCGGCCAAGGATGAAAAGGTGGCGGCGCCTTCGCGCGAGGCTGTGCGGATCGTCGGGCTCGAAGATGCTCTGCATCGCCCCGCAGCCGACCTCGCCCATGGCGCGAAGCGCCAGCTCGAATTGGCGATGGTGATTGCCACGAAGCCGCGTCTCATGCTGCTGGACGAGCCGATGGCCGGCACCGGGCCTGCGGAGTCGCGTGAAATCGTCGCACTGCTCCGGCGGCTGCGCGGCACGGCGGCCATCGTGCTAATCGAGCACGACCTCGACGCAGTTTTCGCACTGGCGGACCGCATCAGCGTGATGGTCTACGGCAAGGTGATCGCGACGGGAACTTGCGACGACATCCGCGCCGACGCGGCGGTGCGCGAAGCCTATATCGGCGACGAGGAGGCTGTACTTTGAACGCCCTTGTCGAGGCCCGCGACCTCGTCGCGCACTACGGAAGCAGTCAGGTGCTGTTCGGCGCCGGACTGAACCTGCGGCGCGGCGAGTTCGTGACGTTGCTCGGCCGCAATGGCATGGGCAAGTCGACGCTGGTCAAAGTGCTGCTTGGCATGCTGCCCGCGCGCGCCGGGTCGGTGCGGTTCGAGGGCACGGAAATCTCGGGCCGTCCGGACCACGAGAATGCCCGCCGCGGCATCGGGCTCGTCCCGGAGGGCCGGGGCATCTTCCCCAACCTGAGCGTGCGCGAGAACCTGCTCGCCACCGCTATCGCGCGCAAGGATGCCTCCGACCCGTGGACTCTGGAGCGCGTGTACGCACTCTTTCCGCGTCTGCAGGAGCGCGAGAAAAACCTCGGCAGCGACCTGTCCGGCGGCGAGCAGCAGATGCTCGCGATCGGCCGCGCGCTCTTGACCAACCCCAAGTTGTTGATCCTTGACGAGGCTACCGAGGGCCTGGCGCCCCTAGTGCGCCGCGAGATCTGGCTTTGCTTGCAAAGACTAAAGGAGGCGGGACTGACAATGCTCGTGATCGACAAGAACCTCAAGCCTCTGCTGCATTTGGCGGACAGGCACTACGTGATCGAGAAGGGCCGCAATGCGTGGTCGGGGACTTCTTCCGAGCTGCAGGCTTCCCCCGACGTGATGGCCCGCTACCTCAGCCTCTAAGCCACTCTGCTCTGAATACCGAATCTGGAGAACCCATGAAAGTGACGATGCAAGACATTCGCGGCGTGGTTGGAATCGTTCCTACGCCGGCAACCGCCGACGCGCAAAACTGGAGCGCCACCGACACAGTCGAACTCGCCGAAACGGCGAAGATGGTCCGCGCGGTGGTGGACGCCGGGGTGGACATTGTGATGACCACCGGCACCTTCGGTGAATGCGCGACGCTGACCGAGGATGAATTGCGCAGTTTCGTCGAGGCCGTCGTCCGAACCGTCGCAGGCCGCCGTCCCGTGTTCGCGGGCATTACGACGCTCAATACGCGCGACACGATCCGCCGCGGGCGCGAACTGGTGGAGCTCGGCGCCGACGGCCTCTTTGTCGGCCGGCCCATGTGGCTCGCGATGGATGACAAGTCCATCGTCCGGTTCTACCGCGACATCGCGGCGGCGCTGCCGGGTGTGCCCCTGGTCGCCTACGACAACCCCTCCGCATTCAAGGGCAAGATGTCCCGCGAAGTGTACCGGGCGCTCGCCCAGATTCCCGAGGTGGTCGCTTCTAAGCACGTCGGCGGCCCTGCCCTGGTGCCCGACCTTCTCGAAGTGGGCGACCGGATCCGGTTGCTGCCGCTGGAGATGGACTGGTTTGCCCTTGCGCGCGATCACCGCGAACGGGCTCAAGCATGCTGGTCCGGCAGCGTGGCATGCGCACCTGCGCCCATCGTCGCATTGCGTGATGCGATCTTTGCGGAGAACTGGGCAAAGGCCGCCGAGATCAGCGAGAAGGTGAACTGGGCCGTCAAGGCCATGTTCCCGGCCGGCGACCTCTCGAAATTCATGGACTACAGCATCCAGCTCGGCCACGTGCGTTTTCGCGAAGCCGGCTTGTTCGATCCCGGGCCGTCGCGTCCCCCGTACCTTGAAGCGCCGGACGACTACGTCGAAGGCTCGCGTGTCTGCGGCCAGCGATGGGCCCAACTGCAGCGCGAGTACGCTGCCTCCTGAGATCCAAGAGAAAGAGGAATGCCATGAGCGCCAACCCGAATTCACCCCTCAAGAGCCTCGCCAGTTTCGACAAGGACCTGGCCGAGGTGTCGATCCGCGGACAGTGGCAGTACGACGAGATGCTCGAGCGGCTGATCGGCGGACCGAGGAGCACCGCGGTGCCGATGATGTGGAGGTGGGACATCGTGCAGCGCAAGCTGATGGAAGCCTGCGAAGTGATGGCGGAGAGCTTCACGGCACGCCGGAACCTGTCGTTCATCAATCCGGGGCTTGAGCGCGGCGGCACTACTCAGACGATTCTCGCGGGCATGCAGGCCGTGAAGCCGGGCGAAGTAGCCTGGGCGCACCGCCATCCCATCTCGGCGCTGCGGTTCGTGATGGACGGCGACCCGAAGTTGTTCACCGTCGTCGACGGAGAAATCCTGACCATGGAAACCAACGACCTCGTCTTGACCCCGGCTTGGTCGTGGCACGACCATCACAACGAGAGCGACATGCTCGGCGTCTGGCTCGACGTGCTCGACGTGCCACTCATGCTCTCGCTCGGCCAGATGGCGTACCAGCCGCTCGGCGAAACGACCCAGCCGATCCGGGCCGAGCGGCACGAGTATCTGAGCGAACGCACTGGCGTCGTGCGGCCTCTGTGGGAACAGAAGGTCGGCGGTGCCATGCCCCGCCGCTACCCGTGGAAGGAGGTGAAGCGCCAGCTCGACCTGTTCTGCGAGGGCGGTCCCGCAAGCCCCTACGATGACGTGATCCTCGAGTACGTGGATCCGACGACGGGCGGCGCGACCCTGCCCACGCTCCGGTGCTGCGTCCAGCGCCTGCGTCCCGGCTTCGTGGGCCGGCCGCACCGTCGCACCGCAAGCACCGTGTACTACGTCGTTGACGGCGAAGGCAGCACGCGCATCGGCGATACGGAGTTGCACTGGGGTCCACGTGACGTGTTCGTGGTGCCGACCTGGGCTTGGCACGAGCATCGCTGCGGCGCGGGCGGGGCCGCCGCGACGCTGTTCAGCGTCAGCGATGCGCCGCTGCTCGAAGCCGCGCAGCTCTATCGGGAAGAACCCGAGTCGCAGGTCCGCCGCAGGTCGGCGCCCCCGCCGCCGCTCGAATCGAGAGTCGCGCCGGATGCAGTGCCGTCAACGACAACAAAGGAAGCCCGATGAACGATCACGTCATGCAAGCGCGTGTCGCCGACCTTTACACGCGCTACGCCGAAACCCTGTGCGACCTGTCAATCGCCGACTGGCCGGAGTACTTCACCGAAGACTGCCTCTACCGCGTCGTGTCGCGCCCCAACCATGACCGCGGCCTGCGGATCGGCCCGATGTTCGCGGAGAACAAGGGCGCGCTGAAGGATCGCGTGGTCGCGATTCGCGAGACGCTGGTCTATTCCGCGCGCAGCCTCACCCACTTGGTGAGCGGCGCGCGAGTCGTGTCCAGCGAAGGCTCCACGCTGCACACCCGCAGCATGCTGGCCGTCTACCAGACGCTGATCGATGGCACAACGCAATTGCAAATGGCGGCACGCACGTTCGACACGGTCGACGCGAGCGGCTCCGAACTGAAGTTCCGCGAGAGGGTCGTGGTGTTCGACACCGAACTGCTCGCCGGCGCCCTGGTGTACCCCGTCTGAAGGATTCGAATCATGAACCAAGCCTGCCCTCACGCCGACACTGGTGCCGGCGCCGCTTCGAGTGAACTGCGTCCCATAAAAATCTGGCCGCGCAAGGACAGTTCGCGGGTGCCACTGTGGGTCTACACCGATCGTGACAACTACCTGCGAGAACTCGAGGCGGTTTTCTACGGCCCGCACTGGCACATGGTCGGGTTGGAGAGCGAGATCCCGAACGCCGGCGATTTCAAGCGTTCCGTCATCGGCGAGCGCACGGTCATCGTCACGCGTACCGAGGACGGCGAGCTGAGCGTGCTGCTCAACAGCTGCGCCCACCGCGGTGTCGAGATCTGCCAGACCGCCTTTGGCACCCAGAAGGAGATCATGTGTCCCTACCACCAATGGACCTACGACCTCAGGGGCAACCTGATGGGCGTTCCCTTCAAGCGGGGGGTAAAAGGTAAGGGCGGATTCCCGGCGGACTTCGACACCGCGCAGCACGGGCTTCGCAAGCTGAAGGTGGAGAGCGTCAACGGCTGCATCTTCGCTACCTTCGACCACGCCGCACCGCAAATGCGCGAGTACCTCGGCGATGGCAATTACGAGTACCTCACGCGCATCTTCAACGGCCGCAAAACGAAGGTCCTGGGCTACCAGCGCCAGCGGATCAAGGGCAATTGGAAGCTGTACATGGAGAACATAAAGGACCCCTACCACGCGTCCTTGCTGCATGTGTTCCTCATCAGTTTCGGCCTGTACCGCATCGACCAGAAGGGCGTGACCGTCACGGACGAACGCACCTTGTCGCACAACGTATTTGCCTCGATCCGAAATCCCGCTGGCGAGGTGAGCGGCACGGAGGACATGAAGTCCTACCGAAAGGACCTGAAACTGAACGACATGAACCTCGTCTCCGCGAGCAAGGAGTTCGAGGACGACGTGACCATCCAGATCCAGACCATCTTCCCGGATCTCGTGCTGCAGCAGCAAGGCAACAGCCTGCAGATGCGATACGTGATCCCGCGGGGTCCCGACGAGTTCGAGCTGCAATGGACGTACTTCGGCTACGAGGACGACAGCGAGGAAACGACGCTGCGCCGTCTGCGGCAGGCCAATCTCACGGGACCTTCGGGGTTTGTTTCCGTGGACGACACCGAAGTCCTGGAGTATTCCGGCGCGGGCATCCGGCCGAACCCTTCCCAATCCGCGGTCCTGGAGCTTGGCGGCCGCGAGGGAACCGCGCCGGGTGACGGGAACATGGTGACCGAAGGTCCGATCCGCGGCTTTTATGAATACTACCGGCGCGTGATGTACGGTCAGGCAGGGGCCGGGAAGTGACTGCGCGACTCAAGGTTGTCACGAGCGCCGTGCGGCGCGCTTCGCTCGTCACGGGGAACGGGACCGAAGCCAGTCCCGCGCTGGAGAACAGCCTCGGCTTTCTCGTTTGCGATACCGCCCGATATATCAAGCGGGTGCTGTATGCGAGGCTGGCGCCGTACGGAATTCCGGGCAGCTGCTGGTTCGTGCTGCGCGCACTCTGGCAGCGCGACAACGTGTCGCAGCGTGAGCTGAGCGCGATGCTCGGCCTCGCCGAGCCCGCCCTGATGATGAGCCTGCGCAGCATGGAACGATTGGGTCTCGTCTCGCGCAAACGCGACGAGACGGACAAGCGTCGGATCAACATCCTGCTGACGCAGCGAGCCCACGACATGGAAGAGGAACTGCTCGGCGTGGCCGACGAGATCAACCGCGCAATGCTCGCGACGATTTCCGAAAAGGAGCGCTCCGTCATGATGTCTTCGCTGCGCGCCGTCCATGCCGAACTGGCACGCGCCTGCGATGGCGTCCTGCAGCCCATCGACGACGCCGTCACTGACGAGCCGGCTGCCGCAAGCCGCTCCGCGAAGAAGGGGTCTGCCAAATGAACGCGCACGACGCCGTCACCGCCGCGCTGCCGCGCCATCGCCAGCTGTATGCAGGCGGCCGCTGGATCGAGCCGCAAGGCGGCTACCGTGACACCTGGAATCCCGCGACAGGTGACTCGCTGGGCCCCTGTGCCGAAGCCGACGGCGCCGACGTCGACCGCGTCGTGAGGCAGGCGAAGGGCGGATTCGACACCTGGCGCTCGGTGAAGCCCCTCGAGCGCGCGGCGATGATGCGACGGATCGCGCAGGTGCTGCGCGACAACGCGGGCGAGCTGGCCCTCATCGACGCTGCGAACTGCGGCAACCCCGTCAAAGAGATGGCCGGCGATGCGCTGGCGGCCGCTGCGCAGGTCGAATACTTCGCGGGGCTCGTCACCGAGATCAAGGGCGAGACGCTTCCCATGGGTGACGGCGTGGTGAACATGACCGTGCGCGAGCCGTTGGGCGTGTGCGCGCGCATCGTCGCATACAACCACCCGCTGATGTTCGTTGCCGGCAAACTGGCGCCCGTGATCGCAGCGGGCAACACCGCCGTGATGAAGGCGCCCCAACAGGCTCCGCTCTCCACGTACCGGCTGATCGAATTGATCGAGGGGATTCTTCCGCCCGGTGTCCTAAACGTCGTCACGGGGGGTGCGGCGGCCGGGCAGGCGCTGGTGGCGCATCCGCTGGTCCAGCACGTCGCGCTGATCGGCAGTGTCGAGACCGGTCGCGCCATCGCGCGCTCGGCAGCCGACCAACTAAAGAAGGTTTCGCTGGAACTCGGTGGCAAGAACGCGTGTATCGTCTTCCCCGATGCGGACATCGCCGCGGCCATCCGGGGCGGCGTGGGTGGAATGAACTTCGGCTGGTGCGGCCAGTCCTGCGGATCGACCTCGCGGCTCTTTGTGCACGAGTCGGTGTACGACGAGGTCGTCGCCGGTGTTCTGCAGCAGGTCGGTCACTTCCGGCCTGGCCTTCCGACGGACTCCGCCACCACGATGGGCGCCCTGGTCTCAAAGGACCAGCTCGACAAGGTGATGCGGTACATCGACATCGCGCAGACCGAGGGCGCCCGGCTGCTGTACGGCGGCAAGCGTGCCGGCGAAGCGGCGCTTGCGAACGGCTTCTTCGTCGAGCCAACCGTGTTCGATGGAGTCACACCCGAGATGCGCATCGCACGCGAGGAAGTCTTCGGACCGATCCTCTCCATCCTGAAATGGAGCGACACCGACGAGATGCTGCGCCAGGTGAATGCCGTGGACTACGGTCTCACCTGTTCGATCTGGACCACCGATCTCGCGAATGCGCACCGCACCGCCGCGCGGGTGGAAGCCGGCTACATCTGGGTGAACAACGCCAGCCGCCACTTCATCGGCGCGCCGTTCGGGGGCTACAAACAGTCGGGGCTCGGGCGCGAGGAGTCGCTCGAAGAACTGCTGCACTACACGCAGGTGAAGAACATCAACATCACGCTCTCGCCTTGAGCGGCCGCCGTCAGTGCGGCCTCGAAAAGGCCACGTCGAACTTAGATATCTAACATTTTGGAGACCTCTCATGCTCACGCCGCAGGAAAACGACTTGCTATGCCGCGTCGAAGGGGATGCCCCCATGGGCCAGTTGATGCGCAGGCACTGGACTCCGATCTGCCTTCGTGAGGAAGTCGTGGAGCCCGACGGGCCGCCGGTGCGGGCCCGCATCTTTGGCGAAGACCTCGTGGTGTTCCGTGACACCGAAGGCCGTGTCGGCGTCATGGACGAGTACTGCCCGCACCGGCGGGCTTCGCTGGCGCTCGGTCGCAACGAAGACAGTGGTCTGCGCTGCCTGTACCACGGCTGGAAGATGGACG
This sequence comes from Pseudomonas sp., assembly GCA_050739815.1. GTDB lineage: Bacteria > Pseudomonadota > Gammaproteobacteria > Pseudomonadales > Pseudomonadaceae > Aquipseudomonas. The sequence goes on from JBOICE010000453.1 coordinate 12,328, forward strand.
TGCAGGGCAACGTGATCGAGATGGCCTCGGAACCCGCCGCGAGCTGCATGGCCCAGAAGGTCAAGCACAAGGCGTATCCCACGCACGAATGGGCGGGGCTGGTCTGGGCCTACATGGGTCCGCCGGAAACAAAGCCCGAATTCAGTCCACCCGCGTGGGCACCGACCGCGGATGCGCGCGTGAGCATCGCCAAGGCCATCCTCCCCTGCAACTGGGCGCAGGTGCTTGAAGGTGCCATCGACTCGGCGCACAGTTCCAGCCTGCATTCGTCCGACATGGTGCCGGCGCGCGTGGACGGCGCCAAGGCGACCGACAAGACGTGGTTGCGGCCGTCGACGGACAAGGCGCCGCGAATGCAGGTGCAACGCGCCGGCTACGGCTTCCGTTACGCAGCCTTACGCCGGCCGATCACGAACTCCGCGACGCACGAGTACGTGCGCACGACGGTGTTCGTCGCGCCCGCGGCGGCTTTGATTCCACCGAACAACCTCTACAACGTTGCCAACATCAACGTGCCGATGGACGACACCAACACGGTGTTCTACTTTATCGCCTGGGGCCATCCGGCACAGACACCGGAGACCGACACCTGGCGCAAGTTCCTGCGCCAGCAGGTCGGCGTGGATCTCGACGAGCGCTACCGTCCCCTTCGCACCCGCGACAACATGTTCTGGCAGGACCGGCAGGCGATGAAGGCGGGCAACTTCACCGGCATCACGGGCTTTCCCAACCAGGACGTGGCGATGTGGGTCACGATGGGCACCATCGCCGACCGCACCCGAGACCGGCTCGGGGCGAGCGACGTCGCGGTCGTCGAATTCCGCAAGCAGATGCTCGAGGCCGTCCACACCTTCCAGCAAGGCGGACGGGCAATCGGTACCGGCGAGAACGCCATTCCCGCCAGCGTCTGCTCGTTCCAGGCCGTCGTGCCCAAGACGATCGATTGGCGCACCTACGATGCGCGCCACGTCTGGCAGGGAGACGGCGAAGGCCTCGACGCGGGCTATGAAGTCAGGACCTGAGACCATGGCCAAACTCCAACTCTCCGTCGCCATGGGCGACTACGACCGCACTCGCGCCCTCTACGACGGGCGGGTGCAAATCGACGGTGTCGACCCCGTGTACATGCTGCTGAATCCGGAAGAGATGTTCTTCCGCGCGATGCGCAGCCGCGACTTCGACATCGCCGAGCTGTCGTTCTCCAGCTACCTCGTCAAGCATTCACGCGGCGAGTGTCCGTACATCGCGGTTCCGGTCTTCCTGTCCCGGGCATTTCGCCATACGTCGATCTACGTGCGCCGCGACCGCATCCGCAAGCCCGAAGACCTCAAGGGCTCGCGAATCGGCGTGCCCGAGTACCAGCTGACCGCGATCGTCTGGGCACGGGCCCTGCTGGAGGACGAATACGGCGTCAAGCCCAGCGACGTGACCTGGATTCGCGGCGGCATCGACACGCCCGGGCGGCCGGAGAAAATTCGGCTTGAACTTCCCTCGGACGTGCGCTTGGAAAACGCGCCTGAAGGCAAAACCATCACGCAGTTGCTGGACGAAGGCGAGATCGACGCCTTCATCGCGCCGAGGCCGCCCGGCGCACAGGCGCTTCGAAATCCGGACGTGGGCTGGCTCTTCGACGACCCGACCGCCGTGGCGAAGGACTTCTTTCGCCGCACCGGCGTGTTCCCGATCATGCATGTGGTGGGAGTTCGCAAGGAACTCGCGCATCACCATCCCTGGCTGCCCGGGGCGGTGCTGAAGGCCTTTACGCAGGCCAAGCACGCGGCTCTCGAGTTGCTCGGGGACACCTCTGCGACCAAAGTAACGCTGCCCTTCGTGGAGGAGCAGCTGCGGGCCGCGCGCGACCTGATGGGGGAGGACTTCTGGTCGTATGGCGTGGCGCCGAATCAGGCCACGCTGGAATCCTTTGTTCGCCGCCATCATTCGCAAGGCTTGTCGCCGCGCGAGGTGCCCGTCGAGGAAGTGTTCCATCCGTCGACCTACGAGAGCTACAGCATCTGATCGCGCCATGAGAGACACACAGGAATTTCCTCTCGCACTGCGCATTGCGCGCGCGAAGGAGGCGGCCGAGGGAATTCGCAGCTTCGAACTCATCGATCCCGACGAGGCTCCCTTGCCTGCCTTCACTCCCGGCGCACATGTGCGCCTTCGCACGCCGGCCGGCTTCGTTCGCAAGTATTCGCTCTGCAATGATCCCGCCGAGCGACATCGCTACGTGATTGCAGTCAAGCGTGACTCCGCGGGACGTGGAGGCTCGATCAGCTTGGTGGATGGGGCACGCGAAGGCGACCTGCTCTGCGTTTCCGAGCCGGAAAACGCTTTTCGCATGTCGCGCGGCGCGCGAAGCTACCTGTTCATTGCGGGAGGCATAGGGATCACGCCGATCTTGTCGATGATTCGTTCGCTCCAAGACCGTCCCGATGCCGACTGGCGGCTTCTGTATCTGACGCGCTCTGCCGCCACCACTCCGTTCGTCAACGACCTGCGCGACCTCGACGCAGGCGGCCGGGTGCGGATTCATCACGACGAAGGCGACCCCGTGCGAGCACTCGATCTGTGGCCTTGGCTGGAGAAGCCCCGCGCCGACCAGCACATCTACTGCTGCGGTCCGCGACCGCTGATGGAAGCGGTGAAGGACATGAGCGGCCACTGGGCCGCGGGTCGGGTGCACTTCGAGAGCTTTACCGATGGGTCTGTGCCTCGAAAGAACGACCACGCCTTCACCGTCCACCTTGCACGTTCACAAAGGACGGTGACGGTCCCCGTCGGCCGATCCATCCTGGAAGCCTTGCGATCTGCTGGATGCGACGTGGCGGCGTCGTGCGAAAGCGGCACCTGTGGCACCTGCCGGACCTCGCTGCTCGCTGGCGACGTGGACCACCGGGACATGGTCTTGCTGCCGGAGGAGCATGCCTCGCAGATCATGGTCTGTGTTTCCCGCTCCGCAGGCGGCGAGCTCACACTGGACTTATGACCGACGCGCCGCTTCGAATCGGCGTTATCGGACTGGGCCGCGCGTTCAGCCTGATGGTGCCGACTTTTGCGCGCGATCCCCGTGTGAAAATCGTCGCCGGGTTCGATCCGAGGGAAGAGCCGCGGCGGCGGCTTGCGTCCGACTTCGGTGCCGTCGCGTACGAGCGAGCGGAAGTGCTTTGTCGCGATCCCGCTGTCGAGGCGGTATACGTGGCGAGCCCCCACCGCTTCCACGCGGAGCACGTGCAACTCGCTGCTCGGCATGGCAAGCATGTCCTCACGGAAAAGCCGATGGCACTGACCCTAGAGGAGTGCGACGTGATGATCGGCGCTTGCGACGAAGCGCGAGTGGCGCTACTCGTCGGGCATTGCCACAGCTTCGACACGCCTTACCTTCACGCGCGAGCCCTGTTGCGCAGTGGGAAATTTGGTCGGGTCCGTATGATCCACGCGTTCAACTACACCGACTTCCTCTACCGCCCGCGCAGGCCCGAAGAACTTCGCACCGAAGACGGTGGGGGAGTCGTCTTCAGCCAGGCTGCCCATCAGATCGACGTGGTGCGGCTGCTGGCCGGTGGCAATCTCTCGCGCGTGCGCGCCGCGACCGGGCGCTGGGACTCGTCGCGCCCCACCGAAGGGGCCTATACCGCGATGCTATGGTTCGACAATGGTTGCTTTGCCTCCTTGGTGTACAGCGGCTACGCGCACTATGACTCGGACGAGTGGTGCGGCTGGACCGGCGAGATGGGACAACCGAAGAATCCGTCGCGTCACGCATCGGCACGAGCTCGCTTGAGGGCCGTAGGGAGTGCCCACGACGAAGCCACGTTGAAGGCAGACACGACCTACGGAGGCCCGGCGTACTGCGATGCCCGGCTGGAGCCGTCTCCGGTGGGCCATCAGCACTTCGGCCCTGTCGTGGTCAGCTGCGAGCACGCCGATCTGAGGCCCGTGGCCGACGGCGTCTGGATCGACAGTGACGATGGGCGGGAGAAAGTTGCGCTGGCCGCCCCCGCAGTTCCGCGCTCGGAAGTGATCGATGAATTGCTGGCGGCCGTGCGCAATGGAGAGACCCCGATGCACGACGGCGCGTGGGCTCGCGACACGCTAGCAGGCTGCCTGGCACTGCTGAATTCGGCACGTGACGACCTAGACGTGGAGCTGCACCCCTATGCAAGAATTGGTCGTTCCCCCATTGCGTGACCCCCCATGACCAAATTGCAGAATTCAGACGTTGCGGAAGAGAAACATCGGGTTTTGCGCCATTGGCATGAAGCTGTGCCAAACGACCGGATGGCCCATCTAGTCAAGGACGCGACGCGTTGCTTTCTGCGCGCCCTACAAGTCCGGCTGGCAAAGCATAACTTGCAGTTGGGGCACTGGACCTTCCTGCGGATTCTTTGGCAGCGCGACGGCCTCACCAAGCGTGAACTCAGCATCGAGGCGGGACTGATGGAGCCGACCACGTTCATCGCCTTGCGGGCCATGGAGTCGTTAGGTTACGTCACGTTGGAGCGCAAGGCGACAAACAAGAAGAACATCTATGTGTTTCTAACCCCTTTAGGAAGGCAGTTGAAAGACGTTTTGGTACCTCTCGCCGAAGAGGTGAATGCGGTCGCGTTACGCACAGTCTCAAATGCGGACGTAGCGGCAACACGTCGTTGTCTACTAACTGTCATCGAAAACCTGTCCGGCGAAGAAGTGCAGCTTCAGGGTGAAGACGTCTCAGGAAGAGGTGACGGACGAATGGAGTAGGAGTCAGCGTGTACCAGTTTTCTCCCTTGTCGCAAGCGGAGTCCCTTGCGAGGGCGATCGCGCGGAATGTGCGTGACGCCCTCGCGGAGGACATTGGCCCCGAGGATCACACGGGGAACCTAGTGCCCGAATCCAAGATGGCGATCGCACGTGTCGTAGCGAAGCAGGCTGCTGTTATTTGCGGGGCCCCTTGGTTCGACGCCTGCATCCGCGCGCTTGACCCGAGAGCCACGATCGAGTGGCATATCGCCGAAGGGGGGCGGGCGTTCAGCGGGGACTTGGTGTGCACAGTTGCAGGTAAGGCCCGCGCCATCCTTGCGGGTGAGCGGCCCGCCCTAAATTTCCTTCAAACTTTGTCGGGCACGGCCGCTGCCGCGGCCACGTACGTGGCCGCCATCGAGGGTGCTTCCCCGAACCCAAACGGTTGCCGGATCCTCGACACCCGCAAGACGTTGCCGGGCATGCGCCAGGCCCAAAAGTACGCCGTTCGAAGCGGGGGAGGGGCAAACCATCGAATGGGCCTCTGGGACGGCATCCTGGTCAAGGAAAATCATATTGCGGCCTGCGGGGGGATCAAGGAGGCGCTTTTTGCCGCGCGAAACAGCGCGAAGGGGCTGCCGGTCCAGATCGAGGTCGAGAATTTAGACCAGCTTCAAGAGGCCCTTCGGCACGGTGCCACAAGTGTGCTGCTGGACGACTTCTCGCTTGAGGACATGCATCGTGGCTTCAAGCTGACCGATGGACGAGCGCAGCTGGAAGTATCTGGCGGCGTGAGCCTGAAAACGGTACGTGCTATCGCTGCCACCGGCGTAGACCGAATCTCGATCGGTGGGCTCACGAAGAACGTGGACGCGGCCGATCTTTCGATGCGCATCGAATAGTCAGTTGCTTTCCTCTGAGAGAGAGGGCTGAGTCACGGACGTTTCTCACATGGCGAACGTGGAGATCAGTCTGCCCAACTAGCCCGAACTTTGACCGTCTGAAGTAGCCGAAGCCCATGCGTGGCGCGGGTTTCGGCCTTTTTTTGTGTTACTTTTGTAGCCATGTAATTATTTCATAATTAGCTTGAATTGCTTATAGATATCG
>JBOICE010000454.1:0-25230 GCA_050739815.1 Pseudomonas sp.
CACAACGTCGAGCTGGAAAACCTCACCTGCGATACCTACCAGGCGCCACAAACCGGCGGCACGATGCTCAACGCCACGCTCACGGTAACCTTGCCGGCCGGCACTCAAATCAGCTGGCTGCGAGACCAGTTCCTCGACTTTGCCGACGCATTGAACCTGGACGCACTGATCGAACCCTGGCGCCCGCAGACTCCCGCCTAAGGAAAACCCTCCATGGCCATCGCACTCGACCAGCCCGTCGCTGACTTCCAAGCTCAAGCCACCAACGGCCAACTGATCAAACTGTCAGATCTCAAGGGCCGGCAAGTAGTGATTTATTTCTACCCGAAGGACAGCACGCCTGGCTGCACCACCGAAGGCCAAGGTTTTCGCGATCAATACGGCGCGTTCGAGGCCGCCAACACCCTGGTGCTTGGCGTTTCCAGGGACAGCCTGAAGTCGCACGAGAACTTCAAGTGCAAGCAGGAGTTCCCCTTCGAGCTGGTTTCCGACAAGGATGAGGCGCTGTGCCAGCTGTTCGATGTGATCAAGCTGAAGAAGCTTTATGGCAAGGAATACCTGGGTATCGACCGCAGCACCTTTCTCCTCGACAACTCCGGCGTACTCCGCCAGGAATGGCGCAGCGTAAAGGTCCCAGGGCATGTCGACGCAGTGCTAGCAGCCGCGCAAGCCCTGAACAAGGGCTAAACACATCCAACAAAAAAGGCCGCATTGAGCGGCCTGTTTTGTTGCTCCCGGCAATTACATCAGCGGCGCCACCACAGGCTCTTGCCGTGGCCAAGCATCCAGCACAGCCTTGAACAGGGTTGCCAACGGAATCGCGAAGAATATCCCCCAGAACCCCCAAAGCCCGCCAAACAACAGCACTGCGCAAATGATCGCTACTGGATGTAAGTTCACCGCCTCGGCGAACAGCAGCGGCACCAGGACGTTCCCGTCCAGGGCTTGAATAACCCCATACACGACCATCGAGTAGATGAACTGATCACCCCAGCCCCACTGAAACAACGCGATCAGGGCCACCGGCACCGTCACAACCACGGCACCCACATAGGGCACCACCACCGACAGGCCGACCAACAAGGCAAGCAACGCCGCGTAGTTCAGGCCAAGGGCAATAAAAGCGGCATAAGTCACGCCACCACAGATGATGATTTCAATCACCTTGCCGCGGATGTAATTGGCGATCTGCTGATTCATTTCCTGAGCCACCCGAGTAATCAGCGTGCGCTCACGGGGCAAATAGCCGCGGAACCAGCGACTAATCACCTGACGATCCTTGAGGAAGAAGAACACCAGGATCGGCACCAGCACCAAATAAATCATGATGTTCACCAGCAGCGGAAGGCTGGATAACGAAAAGGTCAGCGCCAACTGGCCAAACTTGCCAATTTCGCTGCGCACCACCTCGATGGCTCGTAGCACTTGCTCATCCGACACCAGATGTGGGTAACGTTCCGGCAGTAGCAACAGTAAAGACTGCCACTTACCGAGCATGCCAGGCAGCTCGTTAAACAGCGTAATCAGTTGCTGCCACAGCAGCGGCACCAACACTAATAAAAACGCCCCCAACAACCCGATAAACAAGGTGAACACCAGCCAGACCGCCCCCACCCGCGGTAGCCGCAAGCGCACCAGCAGCCGAACCAGCCCCTGCATCAAGAAAGCCAGCACCAGCCCCGCCAGCACAGGCGCAAGCATCCCGCCGAGCGTCAGCACCGCAGTGAAACCGAGAACCAGCAACACCGCCAAAACTACCGCCTCCTCATCGGAGAAATAGCGCTGGACCCAATCGCGTAGCACCTTAAACATCAGAATTCCTTCGATACACTCAACTACTGCGCCACCTGGCAATACGCATTAAGCCTTGCGCAGCCAATAGCGATAGACACCGCCCTCACACTCCTCGCGCAGCAAGGTATGCCCAGCCAAGCTAGCGAAGGCGCGAAAATCACGCTGCGAACCGGCATCGGTAGCCGTCACCTTGAGAACAGCACCACTTGGCAGGCGGTTCAGCTCAAGTTTGGCCTTCAGCAACGGCAGCGGACAATTCAGGCCACTGGCATCCAGCTCGGCATCGCAGGCGGAAACCCGCCGTTCAGCGTCGGTCATTAATCATGTCTCCAAGGAAGAACATTAGGATACCGAAGGCGGCACAACCCTGGCCAGCCGACCAGCATGACGGCTACAGTAGCCACTTTGCCGCCAAGAGCTTCGTGCATGAATCTTCTGCGCCCTACTCTGCTGACGCTTGCCTGCTTGCTTGCCTCTCCTGCCATCGCCGACGACCTGCCATCACTGGGCGACTCCAGCTCATCTATCGTTTCGCCGGAACAGGAATATCAGCTCGGCCGCACCTGGTTGAGCATGCTGCGCGGGCAAGTCGATCAACTGAACGACCCCCAACTTAAAGACTTCGTCGAGAGCAGCGTCTATCGCCTGGCGGAAACCAGTGACCTGCATGACCATCGACTCGTGTTCATCCTGATCAAAGATCCACAGATCAACGCCTTCGCCGCCCCCGGCGGGGTAATTGGCGTCAACGGTGGCCTGTTCCTCTACGCACAGACCGAGGCCGAGTACGCGGCGGTACTCGCCCACGAACTTGGCCACTTGATTCAACGCCACTTCGCCCGCGGCATCGAAGCCCAACAGCAAATGCAGGTACCCATGATGGCCGCCATGCTCGCCGGGATCATTGCCGCGGCGGCCGGTGCTGGCGACGCTGGCATGGCCACGATCATGGGCACCCAGGCTGCCGCCATCCAGAACCAACTGCGCTTCTCCCGGCAAAACGAGCAGGAGGCCGACCGAGTCGGCGTGGTGAACCTGGAACGCGCTGGCTACGACCCGCGCGCCATGCCAAACATGTTCGAGCGCATGGCACGGCAATACCGCTATGACAAGCGACCGCCTGAATTCCTCCTTACTCACCCAGTCACCGAGTCGCGTATTGCCGATACCCGCAACCGCGCAGAACAATTCACCCAAGGCGGGCGCGAGGACACGCTGCGCTATCAACTGATGCGCTCTCGAGTGCAACTGACCTTCGAGGAAACCCCCGGCATTGCCGGCAAGCGTTTCCGCGCCATGCTCGAAGACGACCCCTCATTGGATGCCGCCCGTTACGGCCTGGCACTGGCACAAATCAAGAACGGCCAACTAAACGAAGCCCGAACCAGCCTGCAAACACTATTGGGAAAGGCGCCCAACGACGTCACGTATAACTTGGCGCAGATTGACCTGGACATTACTTCCAATCGCTTGCCCGACGCGCAGCAGCGCGTTCAGCGGCTACTCAAGATCTACCCAGATAACTATCCGCTGAAGCAGAGCCGTATCGACCTATTCCTCAAGCAGAACCAGGCAGCCGAGGCGGCGAAAGCCCTCGAAGAGCTGCTGAGGAGCCGCCCGAATGATCCGGATGTCTGGTACCAGGTCGCGGAAACCCGCGGCCTGTCTGGCGACATCATCGGCCTGCACCAGGCACGCGCCGAGTACTTTGCCTTGGTCGCCGATTATGACCAGGCGATCGAACAGCTCGACTTCGCCAAGCGCCGTGCCATCAACAACTTCCCCCTGGCGTCACGCATCGATGCCCGCCAGAAAGAAATGCTGGAACAGCAGCGCCTGCTCAAACAGCTAATGCGTTAAGCGTTCCCAGCCACTTTAAGGCGGGCGGCCTGAGTGAAATCCAGCATCCGCTTGAGAGGTTGTAACGCCCGCGGGATCAACGCAGGGTCAACGAAGATTTCGTTGCTACCCTCACGCAGACATTGCAGCGTGCGCTCCAGGGTATTCATCGCCATCCACGGGCAATGCGCGCAACTGCGACAGGCCGCACCATTGCCAGCGGTGGGCGCCTCGATGAAAGTTTTGTCCGGGCAAAGCTGCTGCATCTTGTAAAAGATGCCGCGGTCGGTGGCAACGATGAAGGTTTTGTTCGGCAGCGTCTGGGCCGCCTTGATCAGCTGACTGGTTGAGCCAACCGCATCTGCCAAGTCAATCACCGCCTCAGGCGACTCCGGATGCACCAGAATCGCGGCATCCGGGTACAGCGCCTTCATGTCTTCCAGTTGCCGGGACTTGAACTCCTCATGGACGATGCAGGCACCATCCCAGAGCAACATGTCTGCGCCGGTTTCACGCTGGATGTAGCGCCCCAGATGCTTGTCCGGGGCCCAGATGATCTTTTCACCGTTATCCATCAGGCTTTCGACTATCTCTAGCGCACAGCTGGATGTCACCACCCAATCAGCCCGCGCCTTGACTGCCGCCGAGGTATTGGCATAGACCACCACGGTCCGCTCGGGATGCTGGTCGCAAAACGCCGCGAACTCGTCGATCGGACAACCCAGATCGAGCGAGCAAGTCGCTTCCAGCGTCGGCATCAGCACGCGCTTTTCCGGGTTGAGAATTTTGGCGGTCTCGCCCATGAACTTCACACCCGCCACCAGCACGGTTTGCGCCGAGTGCTGATTGCCGAAGCGCGCCATTTCCAGCGAGTCGGATACGCAGCCGCCAGTTTCTTCAGCCAAAGCCTGAATCACCGGATCGCAATAGTAATGAGCAACCAGTACGGCATCCTGCGCCTTGAGTTCGGCCGCAATTGCGGCGCGATAGTGAGCCTCTTCAGCAGCAGTCAGCGGCTTTGGCTGCTTGGCATCTAGGTGGGCTTGAACCAGTAGGCGTTCGGAAATCTGCGTCATGTTCGCTAGACCTGCAGGCGCTTGAGCGCGTAAGTCGAGTATACCACCCGCATCATTTGACCAGATCGGGCGAGACGGATAACAGGCAGGAGGGGTAAAGCAGGAAAGGATGGTGGGTCGTGCGGGATTCGAACCTGCGACCAATTGGTTAAAAGCCAACTGCTCTACCAACTGAGCTAACGACCCAACGGGTGTGCATAATACTGATTTAATTCATGAAATCAACACCATGCGAGAAAATTTTAGAAATATCGAGTCGGGTCGGTTACACCCGCAGCGGCAAAGCCAGCAGCGCGTAGACGACAGCTGTCGCATTTGCCGCACGCCCGACCATCGTCATCGGCCTGGTAGCAGGAAACAGTCAAAGCGTAATCGACCCCATGCCGCAGACCAGCCTGTACGATCTCCGCTTTGCTCATGTGCTGTAGCGGTGCACAAATGCGAAAGCCCTGCCCCTCCACTCCAGCCTTGGTCGCCAGATTAGCCATACGTTCGAAAGCTTCGACGAACTCGGGGCGGCAGTCCGGGTAGCCGGAATAATCCACCGCATTGACGCCGATGAAGATATCGCGCGCACCCAATACCTCAGCCCAGCCCAGCGCCAACGAAAGGAATACCGTGTTGCGCGCCGGCACGTAGGTAACCGGAATGCCTTCGACCGGGCTTTCCGGCACGGCAATCGCTGCATCGGTCAACGCCGAACCGCCAATACCATTGAGATTCAAGCCAATGACCTTGTGCTCGATTACGCCTAGCTGGCGCGCCACGCGCTCGGCGGCCTGCAACTCAGAACGATGGCGCTGACCATAGTCGAAGCTCATGCTATAGCAGGCATAGCCCTCAGCCCGAGCCAAAGCCACCACCGTGGCGGAATCGAGGCCACCGGAGAGCAGAATTACCGCTTTCTTATCTGTCATTTCAGTGCCCCGGCTCGTCATTCCAAAGAATCTTGTGGAGTTGCATCTGCAGTCGGACCGGCAAGTTGTCAGCGACAATCCAATCAGCCAGAGCACGCGCGCTCAACTCATGATGACTGGGCGAGAACAACACCTCACCAGCGCGCTCCTGCAGACGATACTGAATCAGTTTTGAGACCGCCCAGTCGTAATCTTCGCGCGAGCAGATGACAAATTTCACCTGATCGTTAGCCGTCAAAAACTCAATATTTTCGTAGCGGTTGCGAGCAACCTCAGCCGAACCCGGGGTCTTTAAGTCGACCACTTTACTTACCCGCGGATCGACCGCCGAGACATCCAGCGCACCACTGGTCTCCAGAGAGACCTCATAGCCAGCATCACACAGACGCTCAAGTAACGGGATGCAATTGGGCTGGGCCAGTGGCTCGCCACCGGTGACACAGATGTAACGCGGCCGGAAGCTGGCGATGCGCTCGAGGATCGCCTCAAGACTCATCAGCTCACCGCCACTAAAGGCATAGGCAGTGTCGCAGTACTGGCAGCGCAGAGGGCAGCCGGTCAGGCGGACGAACACAGTCGGCAAGCCGGCGGTGCGTGTCTCGCCCTGCAACGAGTAGAAAATCTCGGTAATGCGCAGGTTTTTTTGCATATCAGCCACGGGCGTGACGGCGAAACAGGCCATCCGCCTCCGTTGCGGGAATTGGGGGCGAGGATTCTAACGAAAAAACCCGCGTCAGGCGCGGGTTTTCTTGAACTTCAAATCAGCTTTCAGGGACGCTGTAAATCTCGTTGCGCCAACTGCGCCGCTGAACTGCCCGGGAATTGAGCAATCACCTGCTGCAAAATGCCCTTGGCCTTATCCGCATGGCCTAAACGCTGCTCGACATCGGCCAGTTTGTAGAGGGAGTCAGGCACCTTGGGATGACTTGGATAAAGCTGACTGACCTTGGCAAATGCCTGACCAGCACCCTGCAGATCACCCTTAGCCAAATTCACTTCGCCGAGCCAGTACTGCGCATTGCCTGCGTATTGGCTATTTGGGTATTTGCGCAGGAAAGCGCTAAAGGCCTGGCTGGCCTTATCGAAATCCTTAGCCTTAATCAGATCGAAGGCAGCGTCGTAATACAGCTTCTCCTTCGCCGGATCGCCCGGCTCATTACTCGCCGCAGGTTGAGCTGCTGGCTGAGTCGGTGTGCCACCGGCATTGATTGCACCGGTCGCAGCAGAATCTTGGGTAGCTGGCGCGCCAGTTGCGCCACCGGCCAAACGTCGATCGAGGTCTTGATAACGCTCCAGCCCTTCTTGCTTCAGGCGCTGGATCTCGTTTTGCTGTTCCTCAACCATGCCGCGCAGTCGCGCGACCTCTTCTTGCATTTGCTGCAGCTGCATGAACAGCTCACCCTGCGCCGAGGTCGGGGCCGTAACCCCTCCCCCGGCGTAGGCGCCGGACGTGCCATAACCAGCAGGCGGATAACTGCTACTGCCATAACCGGCATTGTCATCCACCACAGGAACCTCAGCCCAGGCCGCAAGTGGCAAGCTGAGAGCCAGAACGGTTAAAGCACGGCGGCACATACGCATGGCGAATTACTTACGCAGTTCGACGCGACGGTTCTGAGCCCAGGACTGCTCGTCATTGCCAGTGGCAACCGGACGCTCTTCGCCGTAGGACACCAGTTCTGCCTGAGCCGGGGAAACGCCTTGCAGCACCAGGTAGCGCTGTACGGCTTTAGAACGACGCTCGCCCAGAGCCATGTTGTACTCGCGGGTGCCGCGTTCGTCGGTGTTGCCTTCCAGAACGACGCGAGCGCCATTGCCTTTCAGGTCTTTGGCGTGCACGTCCAGAGCGCGCATGGCTTCCGGCTTCAGATCGGAGCTGTCGTACTCGAAGTAGAAAGTAGTGATAGCGCGCAGAGCGGCTTCTTCGCTCAGGCTGCCATCGACAGCACCGCTGTTAGCGCCGTAACCAGCGTTCGGATCAACAGCGCCTTCGCCAGCGGTATCACCGCCTTTAGAGGAGCAACCAACAGCCACAGCCATGGCCAGAGCCAGCGCAGCAAACTTGCCAAATTTCAACATTTCCATAATGAAACTCCTAATGAACCCCAGTGTGTTAAGTAAAAGGTTTTGCGCCGCATCAGTTCAGGTAGGGCGACCAGGATGGCTCTCGGATTTCGCCTTGTGCGGTTGGAATCGGGAGTTTTACTCGTCCATTGATGGAAGCGAGAATCAAGACTCCACGGCCCTGCTGGCGGGTCGCGTAGATTACCATGGTGCCGTTGGGCGCGACAGTAGGCGACTCGTCCAGACTGGTATCGGAAAGAATCCGTACATTGCCCCGCTGCAGATCCTGAGCCGCTACTTTGAAGTTGGTGAAACCGTCCTGACGGTGAATCATCACCAAGGTCTTTTCATCCGCCGACAACTTCGGATTGGCGTTGTAGTTACCGACGAAAGTCACGCGCTGCGGCTCGCCGCCGCCGACGCGGGTCTTGTAGATCTGCGGTTTACCGGCACGGTCCGAGGTGAAATAGAGGGTCTGGCCGTCCGCCCCCCAGTACGGTTCGGTGTCGATGGAGAAATGATTGGTCACTCGCAGCAACTGACGAGAACCCAGATCCATCACGTAGATCTCCGGATTGCCGTCCTTGGACAGCACGAAAGCCAGGCGATTGCCATCCGGGGAAAAGGCCGGGGCACCGTTCAACCCCTCGAAATTGGTGATCTGCTCGCGACGACCAGTATCGATATGCTGGATGAAGATGCGCGGACGCTTCTGCTCGAACGATACATAAGCGATACGTTTGCCATCATTGGCAAAGCGCGGCGAGAGAATCGGCTCACGCGACTGCAGCAAAGTCACCGCGCGAGCGCCGTCATAGTCGGAGCGCTGCAAGGTGTAGCGAGTGCTATTCACCGAGAAACGCTCTGCGGTGACATACAGCATCCGCGTGGAGAACGCGCCTTTGATGCCGGTGAGCTTCTCGAACGACTGGTCGGAGATGTAATGCGCCATGTCGCGCAGTTGATCGGTACTGCCGCCAACACTACCCGAAAGCACTTGCTGCTCGGTCGCCACGTTGAACAGGGCGTATTGAATTTGTAGGCGACCGCCATTCGGAACGATGCTGCCCACCATCACATACTGAACACCGAGAGCTTTCCAATCGCGAAAAATGACTTCGCTGGCCTGCGTCGGCAGGCTGATCATGTTTTGCCGCGGGATCGGTTCGAAGGTGCCAGAGTTACGCAGGTCTTTGCCGATAATGTCGGCCATATCCTCCGGCAGTACGGTCCCACCCTGCCAGCCAAAAGGCACTATAGCTACCGGAATGGCCCGATCGGAGCCACTGGTGACCAGAATGTTCTTCTCTTCAGCGACCGCCATTCCGGCGGTGCAGCAAAGAACCACAAGCAATCCTCGAAGAATTTTGATCACAACGCTAAATCCTCAGGTGTGAAGGTCATCTTGAATGAACGATAAGGATTGAAGTCCGTAGGACTCAAACCTTGCATTTCTATGAGTCGGCCGATGTTTTTGACCGCGGCAACAGCTGAGCTGTCGAACGGCGAACTCCCACTGGAGCGCGTCACACTGACACTGGTAATGGTGCCGTCTGGCAACATGGTGATCTGCAGCACCACCGTCATGCCGTTACTGGCACCGGGCGGTCTAGTCCAGCCTTCCGCCGCACGCATTCTGATCAGATCATCGAAGTTGCCCGATACCTGCTCGCCGATCTCGTCACCGAGAGCCGCTTGACGCTCGGTATCCTCGGACAACAACTCAGCCAGCGCTTGCGCCTTCTTCTCCTCGGCGGCTTTGCGGGCAGCTTCTGCAGCTTTTTTCTTGGTTGCTTCGGCGGCCGCTTTCTTTTTAGCCTCTTCTGCCTTTTTCGCGTCAGCTACGGCTTTTTTCTTTGCCGCCTCGGCATCAGCCTTCTTTTTGGCCTCTGCTGCCGCTTTCTTTTTTTCTTCTTCGGTTTTCTTCTTGGCAATGTCTGCCAATTTCTTTTCTTCGACCTTCTTAGCCTCTTCGGCTTTCTTGGCCTCGGTAGCCTTCGTTACTTCCTCAGCCTTTTGGGCTTCTTCGGCTTTTTGAACCTCTTCAGCTTTCTTTTGTTCCGCCGCCTTGGCCGCGACCTGTTTTTCCTGCTCGACCTTTTTCGCCTCCAACTGCTCGACTTCGTACTGCTTGGCAGCAGTTTTTTTCGCCTCACCAGCGATTTTCTGGTTGGTCTGCACAGTTGCCGGGCTTTTCGACTTGAGCTCGTACAGGGTGGCCTGAACGATCGGCTTAGCAGGAGGCAGCTCTGGGGTGAAAGCAAAACTGACGAAAAGCATGCCAAACATCAGGACGTGCAAACCTATCGCCCAGACGCTAGGCCAGAAATAGCTTTCCGAAGAGGAGCGCTCGCGCTGCTGCTGCATTACGGCGCCTCGGTAATCAGACCGACATTACCCACGCCAGCCTGCTGCAGACCGCCCATTGCAGCCATCACAGCGCCGTAATCAACGGATTTGTCGCCACGAATGAACACCTGGGTCTGCTTACCCAGGCTACGGCTCTGGTTCATGATCGCTGTCACGGCGGTGGTCATTTCAGGCAAGGTCAGGGCTTTTGCCTGCTGCTTGTCGGTATCCACTTCGCTGCCAAGATTCCAGTAATAGGTCTTGTCGGCTTTGATCGAAATAGTCAGCACCTGGGTATTGTTATCTTGCGGCAGGGCCTCACTGGAGACCTTGGGCAAATCGACCTTGACGCCCTGATTGAGCATCGGTGCAGTCACCATAAAGATAACCAGCAGCACCAACATCACGTCGATGTAGGGCACTACGTTCATCTCGGCGACTGGTTTACGTCTCTTGCGAATACGGGCCATGGGTTAAAACCTTTCCATAAAGAAAACCTGCGTCTTAGTCGTCGCTGGTGTGCACTTTACGGTGCAGGATGGCTTGGAATTCGTCGGCAAAGGTGTAGTAACGACCGATCAATGTCTCACCGCGCGCGGCGAAGCGGTTGTAGGCGATCACCGCCGGAATGGCCGCAAACAGGCCAATTGCAGTAGCGATCAGAGCCTCGGCAATGCCCGGCGCGACCGTGGCGAGGGTCGCTTGCTGCGCGGAAGCCAGGCCACGGAAGGAGTTCATGATCCCCCAAACAGTACCAAACAGACCGATATAAGGACTGGTGGAGCCCACGGTGGCGAGGAATGGCAGGCTTTGTTCGAGCTTTTCTTCTTCACGGGAGATCGCCACGCGCATCGCGCGGTTGACCCCATCCATCACCGCATCCGGATCGACACCCGGCTGCTGGCGCAGGCGGGAGAACTCCTTGAAGCCACCACGGAAAATCTGCTCGACGCCGGAATCCGGATCCGGGTTGCTACCAGCCTGGCGGTACAGCTTGGATAGGTCGATACCCGACCAGAAGCGCTCTTCGAAGCTTTCCAGCGAACGGCGCGCCGCACGAATCATCGTGCTGCGCTGGAAAATCATGATCCATGAAGTAACCGATGCAGCTACCAGAATGAGCATCACCAGCTGCACCACAATGCTGGCGTTGCTGATAAGGCTCCACATGGAGGTATGGTCGACGACGTTGGCTTCCACGCTTAATCTCCTGCTTTAAATGAGCCCGCGCCGCTCAGGTCGGCAAAGGCCGCACGCAAAGCTTCGGGAATGGCCCGGGGTTTCAAATTATCGGTGCGCACACAGGCCACCAGGAACTGCCCCTCACAGAGCAGCGCATCATCCGTCGCCCGCCGAACCTGTTGACGAAAGCGCAGGCTGGCACGGTTTAATTCGATCACTTCGGCGCTGACCAGCAGCTCATCATCCAGCCGCCCCGGCGCGTGATAGCGCGCTTCGCTGGAATGCACGACAAACAGCAGGTTCTCCCCCGCCAACGAAGACTGGGCAAAGCCCAAATCGCGTAGCCGTTCGGTGCGAGCCCGCTCCATAAACTTAAGGTAATTGACGTAGTAAACGATGCCGCCGGCATCGGTGTCCTCGTAATAAACGCGACAACGATGTGCGAACGACTCAAGCCCATTTTGCGCGCGCATACTCTAGTGCTTACTCCCCGGGTTGCCAATCAGGCTAACCAACTGTTTTGCAACCATTCGTACCATTCGTTCCGAATGAGTCAGATGAATTTTGTAGCGCAGCGGCTACTCATCAACGGCAAACAGATCAGCCGTCGGCATCTCCCCCATACGCTTGGGCACATTCAAACCGAAATGTAGATAGGCATGCCGAGTCACCACCCGACCACGCGGGGTGCGCATGATATAGCCCTGCTGAATCAAGTAAGGCTCCAGCACATCCTCAATGGTGTGCCGCTCCTCACTGATCGCTGCGGCCAGGCTGTCGACACCCACCGGGCCACCATCGAATTTCTCGATCATGGTCAAGAGTAACCGGCGGTCCTGATGATCGAAGCCGTGCTCATCGACATCCAGCAAATTCAACGCCAGATCGGCAATTGGCCGGGTGATATGTCCCTCGGCGCGCACTTCGGCGAAATCTCGCACGCGCCGCAACAAACGGTTGGCGATCCTCGGCGTACCACGGGCACGGCGGGCAATTTCGTAAGCGCCTTCTGGGTCGAGCGGCAAACCAAGGATGCTGGCCGAACGTCCGACAATAGTGGCCAGGTCAGGAATGCTGTAGAACTCCAGGCGCTGCACGATGCCAAAGCGATCCCGCAACGGATTGGTCAACATACCGGCACGCGTTGTAGCGCCGATCAGGGTAAAGGGTGGCAAATCCAGCTTGATCGACCGAGCCGCGGGGCCCTCACCGATCATGATGTCGAGCTGAAAATCCTCCATCGCCGGATACAACACCTCTTCGACAATCGGCGAGAGCCGGTGAATTTCATCGATAAATAACACATCACCCGCCTCCAGATTGGTCAGCATCGCCGCCAGATCGCCAGGGCGCTCGAGCACTGGGCCGGAAGTACTCTTGATCGAGACCCCCATCTCCTGGGCGACTATATTGGCCAAGGTGGTTTTACCCAACCCTGGCGGGCCGAAAATCAACGTGTGATCGAGCGCTTCGCTCCGCCCTTTAGCAGCCTGAATAAACAGCTCCATCTGCTCGCGCACTTTCGGCTGACCTATATATTCAGCCAGCCGCAACGGACGAATAGCCCGATCCAACTGCTCATCGCGGTCGCGGCCAGAAGCCGTAATAAGGCGGTCAGCGTCTATCACTTACACCATTCCCTTCAATGAACGACGGATCAACTCTTCACTACTCAAGCCTTCTTCCTGCACTGCAGATACCGCTCGGCTAGCCTCCTGGGGTTTGAAGCCGAGGGAGATCAGCGCGCTCACTGCGTCATTCTCCGCGCTTGAGACTGCGGCACCCGCGCGAGGTTCAACCACCAGCGTGGCGATGCCCGGCATGGTTTCCCAGGCCTTGAAGCGGTCTTTCAACTCGACCAGCAGACGCTCGGCGGTTTTCTTCCCGACGCCCGGAATCTTCACCAGGACGGAGGTATCTTGCGCCTGAACGCAGCGTACAAGCTCATCCACTTCCAAGCCGGACATCAAGGCCAGCGCCAGCTTGGGCCCCACGCCATTGAGCCGGATCAACTCGCGAAACAGCTCACGCTCGCGCTTCTCGGAGAAGCCATAGAGCAAATGTGCGTCTTCACGCACGACCAGATGAGTGTGCAAGAGCACCGGCTCGCCGACGGATGGCAGGCGATAAAGTGTGGTCATCGGCACCTCCAGCTCATAGCCGAGACCATTCACATCCACAATCAAATGCGGCGGCTGCTTTTCCAACAAGGTGCCGCGCAGACGTCCAATCACAATCCTATTTCCTTGAGTAGGCCTGGTTGAGGCGCTAGCCGAAACTCGGCTGTGTAACGATTGCGCCGGGTTTCGCTACGCGCTCCCCAGCCCACAGAACTTACAACCTGAGCCGGCCGCCGCGACTACGCGCACCAGCCAAGCCATGGGGAATCAGACTTGAGCGGGTATGTGCATGACACAGGGCAATTGCCAGCGCATCGGAGGCATCGATCTGCGGTTTCTGCGTCAGCTTCAATAGATGCATCACCATCATCTGCACCTGCTGTTTGTCCGCACCACCCGTTCCGGCAATTGCCTGCTTGACCTGGGTCGCCGTGTACTCGGCGATTTCCAAGCCTTCCTCCGCCGCCGCCACTATTGCCGCGCCGCGCGCCTGCCCGAGTTTCAGCGCCGAGTCGGCATTTTTGGCCATAAACACCTGTTCGATGCCCATGGTCACCGGGCCGTAAGTCTGAATAACCTCGCGCACCCCACGAAAAACGATCTGCAGCCGCTCATGCAAAAGGCCACTGCCAGTACGGATGCAGCCCGAGGCGACATATTCACAGCCACGGCCAAGGTCGCGCACCACACCGTAACCGGTGATACGTGAACCAGGGTCGATACCGAGAATAAGAGTCATAACACCTGCAACTTGAAAATAATGCTTCGCTCCGAACAACCGGTGCCCGGCAGCTTAAAGGCAGAAGCCGGAGGCGCAAAACTGCGTGATGGTCACGCCCTTGCGCCTCCGGCTCCAGGGATGCCGGCAGCAGTTCGGTTTAACCGAGCTGCTCCATGATTTCATCCGGAATTTCGGCATTGAAGTAGACGTTCTGCACGTCATCCAAATCTTCAAGCATGTCGATCAGCTTGAGCACCTTCTGCGCGGTTTCCAGGTCTGTGAGCTCGACCATGATCGAGGGGATCATGCTGATCTCGGCTTCATCGCCCTTGAACCCTGCAGCCACCAAGGCCTCATTCACAGAGATAAAATCGGCAAAAGTGGTGAACACGTCGATGGAGCCATCGTCATTGGTGACCACATCATCGGCACCCGCCTCCAGCGCCGCATTCATCAAAGCGTCTTCATCCACACCAGGGGCGAAGCTGATCTGACCCTTGCGATCGAACATGTAAGCCACAGAACCGTCGGTACCCAGGTTGCCGCCGCATTTGCTGAAGGCATGCCGCACTTCAGCCGCGGTGCGATTGCGATTGTCGGTCATCGCCTCGACGATCACCGCCACGCCGCTTGGCGCATAACCCTCATAACTCAACTCTTCGACTTTCGTGTCATCGTCGGCACCCACGCCGCGGGCGATTGCCCGGTCAATGGTGTCGCGGGTCATGTTGGCACCGAGCGCCTTGTCCACCGCCAAACGCAAGCGCGGGTTATCCGCCGGCAGACCGCCCCCCTGACTCGCGGCAATGGTTAGCTCGCGGATCAGCTTGGTGAAAATCTTGCCTCTCTTGGCGTCCTGACGCCCTTTGCGATGCTTGATGTTGGCCCACTTGGAATGACCGGCCATAACGCACTCCGAATTCTTGTCTTGTTGGACGCCCCATCGACTTGGGCCGCCCGAGGTTTGAACCTAACTTATTCCGCTTTCGGCTGTTCGCGCAGACGAATGTGCAGCTCACGCAGCGCTTTCGCATCCACCACACCCGGCGCCTGAGTCATGACGCAGGCCGCGCTCTGGGTTTTCGGGAAAGCGATCACTTCACGGATCGACTGGGCACCAGTCATCAGCATCACCAAGCGATCCAGACCGAAGGCCAAGCCACCGTGCGGCGGAGCACCGTATTTCAGGGCGTCGAGCAGGAAGCCAAACTTCTCCTGCTGCTCGTCTTCGCTGATGCCGAGCAGGCGGAACACCGCTTGCTGCATCTCTTTGCGGTGAATACGGATCGAACCACCACCCAGCTCGGTGCCGTTCAGCACCATGTCGTAAGCGCGCGACAAGGCAGCCGCCGGATTGGCCTCGAGCTCTTCCGGGCTGCACTTGGGTCCGGTGAACGGGTGGTGCAGCGCCGTGAGGCTGCCGTCGTCGTTCTCTTCGAACATCGGGAAATCGACGACCCACATCGGCGCCCACTCGCAGGTGTGCAGTTTGAGATCGTTACCCACTTTGATCCGCAGCGCGCCAAGGGCCTCGCTAACGATCTTGGCCTTGTCGGCGCCAAAGAACACGATGTCACCGTCGACCGCACCAACACGATCGAGGATCACCTGGAGGTTTTCCTCTGGGATGAATTTGACGATCGGCGACTGCAGGCCTTCCACGCCCTTGGCGCGTTCGTTGACCTTGATATAGGCCAGCCCTTTGGCACCGTAGATGCTGACGAACTTGGTGTAATCGTCGATCTGGCTGCGCGGCATGCTCGCGGCACCCGGTACACGCAAGGCGGCAACGCGGCCTTTCGGATCGTTGGCCGGACCGCTGAAGACCTTGAATTCCACGGCGTTCAGTTGATCGGCAACATCGACCAGTTCCAGCGGGATACGCAGATCCGGCTTGTCGGAACCATAGCGACGCATGGCTTCTGCGAAGGTCATGTGCGGGAACTCACCGAATTCCAGATCCAGCACTTCCTTGAACAGCTTGCGAATCATGCCTTCGGTCAGACCGATGATGTCCGCTTCATTGAGGAAGCTGGTCTCGATGTCGATCTGGGTGAATTCCGGCTGGCGATCGGCCCGTAGGTCTTCGTCGCGGAAGCACCTAGCGATCTGGTAGTAACGATCGAAGCCGGCCACCATCAACAGCTGCTTGAACAGCTGCGGCGACTGCGGCAAAGCAAAGAAGCTGCCGGGGTAAGTACGGCTCGGCACCAGGTAGTCACGCGCGCCTTCCGGCGTGGCACGGGTCAGGATCGGCGTTTCGACGTCGAGGAAGCCGTTCTCGTCGAGGTAACGACGGATGCTGGTGGTGATGCGCGAACGCAAACGCAGCTTGTCGGCCATTTCCGGGCGACGCAGGTCGATAAAGCGATAACGCAGGCGGGTTTCTTCGCCCACCTCGGAGTATTCGTTCAGCGGGAACGGCGGGGTTTCCGCTTCGTTCAGCACTTCCAACTCGTAACCGAGCACCTCGATGGCGCCGGAAGCCATGTTGGCGTTGACCGCACCCGCCGGACGCAAACGCACCTTGCCGGTGATCTTGACCACATATTCGCTGCGCACACGGTCGGCGGCGGCGAAGGTATCGGCGCGATCAGGGTCAAACACCACCTGGGCCAGGCCTTCACGGTCACGGATGTCGAGGAAGATCACCCCGCCATGGTCACGACGGCGATGGACCCAGCCGCACAGGGTGATTTCTTGACCGTCCAGGCTCTCGTTCAGTTGGCCGCAATAATGGCTGCGCATCATGATGGTGGTTCGCTTCTCGTAATTCGACTATTCGGTGTGCTGTTTAATCGGCTTTATCGCCGCCAGCCAGGTTCTTTTTCGCGCCGGTTTTGAAGTCGGTTTCATACCAGCCGCTGCCTTTGAGGCGGAAACCGGGCATGGACAGCAACTTTTTCAACTCGGGCGCCTCGCAGATCGGACAATCGACCAACGGCGCATCGCTGAACTTCTGAATGGCTTCCATTTGATGGCCACAGGAAGCGCATTGATAATCGTAAATAGGCATTGGCTCGTCTC
Source organism: Pseudomonas sp. (assembly GCA_050739815.1). GTDB lineage: Bacteria > Pseudomonadota > Gammaproteobacteria > Pseudomonadales > Pseudomonadaceae > Aquipseudomonas. Next base: position 17,090 of record JBOICE010000454.1, read on the forward strand.
GGCAATCTAAAAACAGCACCGCGAGCCCGCGCCCGGCGGCAAAGGGCGGGATTATATATGGTTAATCGGCCACGTGCAGCCGCCTGGGGGGCTCGCTTTCACTAAGGCCGTCCATGACCGGAGAAACCTCAGCACCCTACCGAGGCATAAGCCCACCTGCGCTGAACTCCCAGCCACACTGAACTGAAAGACCGGCCCCTTGGCGGCACCCCGCAACCGAAACCCTTCGGATAATAAAGTGCGGCGCAGAGCCGCCGACAAAACCACTCGAGCTCAACTTGTCGAAGGCACCGACAGATATCTGCTGAATCGCCAACATCGCCGGCTATTTGCTAGCCACCGCCACCCGAGCTCTAAGCCAATCTGCTGCGGAATGTTGAACCTGGAATCCAGAACAAGCACTAATCCAAGGCTTTTATTAACACGAGCCAAGACTTAGCTCGGGACACCCTATGCTAGGCTCTAGCCATCCACGGACACCCACAGCTCTGAGCCGATAGAAAGGAGAAACGCTATGGAAATCAATATCGGAATCGCCGAACAGGACCGCGCAGCCATTGCCGAAGGCCTGTCGCGCCTGCTGGCGGACACCTACACTTTGTACCTGAAGACCCACAATTTTCACTGGAACGTCACAGGCCCGATGTTCAACACCCTGCACCTGATGTTCGAGGGGCAATACACCGAATTATCCCTGGCCGTTGACTCCATCGCCGAACGTATCCGCGCCCTCGGCTTCCCGGCACCGGGCACTTACTCTGCCTACGCCCGCCTCTCCTCGATCAAAGAGGAAGAAGGCGTTCCAGCAGCCCAGGACATGATCAAACAACTGGTACAAGGCCAGGAAGCCGTGGTGCGTACAGCCCGCGGCATCTTCCCATTGCTGGACAAGGTCAGCGACGAACCAACCGCCGACCTGTTGACCCAACGCATGCAAGTACATGAAAAAACCGCCTGGATGCTGCGCAGCCTTCTGGCCGTTTAAGTCCGCACTTGCGGATACTTACAAAGGCCCGGCTCGACCGGGCCTTTTGCTAGGCACCAGCCCCAAGGCTGCTCTATGCTTTGGCAATCCAGAATTCACCCCCGTGACGTGCATGAGCCAACCTTCGAAAACCCCCAGCATTCTGAGCCTTTACCCTGAAGAGAGCCGCGAAGCGGCCGACCTCCTCAAGCAAGCTGTGCCGCTCATGATGCGTCACAACATTCCACCAAATCCCATGCACTACGCCCTCTGGTATACCTACAGCAAGGGGCTGGAACCCGAACTGAATCGTCGACTGGACAAGATTGTTAAGGATTTCGACAGCTTCCCACCGGAAACCGCCGCCAAGCTGTTTCGCGACTTCATTATCCGTGGCGAACTGGAAGAAGCGCGTGCGGGTCAGCAACAAGTGATTGAACTGGTCGATGATATAGAAGGCAACGTGTCACACAGCGTGGTCAGCAGCCAGGCTTACCAAGCAAGCCTGGCTCAAGGCCTGAACGCCCTGCACGAACCAATCATTGATGACTTACCCAATGTACTGAACGAACTGCAACAGAGCACCCAGCTGATGTGGGACCAACAGGAGAAATTCCTCTACCGCCTGCGTACCGCTCAGGAGGAAATCCAGCACTTACGCGGCCAGTTGGAACGCGCCCATATTGCCGCCACGCTGGACAGCCTGACCAATGTATTCAACCGACACGCCTTCACTCGCCTGCTTGAGCAGGCACTGAGCACTGATCCTCAGGGTGTAGCTCTGGTGATGCTGGATATTGATCACTTCAAGCAGTTTAACGACCAATATGGCCACCCTCTGGGCGACCGAGTTTTACAGCACGTTGGTCAACTGTTGCGCGAACTGCTACCGCCGCGAGCCATGGCCGCACGCTATGGTGGCGAAGAGTTTTGCGTAATCCTGCGCGATTGCTTCGATCTGGAAACCGCCTTCGCCTTCGCCGAACGGATGCGCCTGAAAATCCAAGCGCTCCGCGTTAAGGTACGGCGCACCGATGAAATCCTGGACACCATCACCGCCTCATTCGGTCTAGCCTTAGCCGAAGCCGGTGACAATCTGGAAAGCCTGCTGACCCGTGCAGACGATGCGCTGTACCAGGCCAAACGCAGCGGCCGCAATCAAGTTCATCCCGCCATACCGGAGCCTGTGCTAAGCGCTTGATTTGAGTAGCCCTGTGCTTTGCTGTTAAATACGCTCCGTGCTACCGCCCCCGACCATTCAAGGAGCGGCGCATAGGCTGACGCTGTGCGCGTGTCGACCGCCCGCCATTTACCAGGGGCAAACCGCGCCGAGCCAGCTCTCCTCGTGATCCTTCTTAAATATAAGTGAGCTCATTGCATATGTTGAAAATCGTCCACCTACTCACGGGCGCTGCTGCCCTGCTGCTGTCCTTTATTCCCAGCTTGCATGCCGAAGCCCTGCCTTACCTGCAGCAACCCGACGCGCTCTACCTGGCCTTGTTCGGCCTGCTCAACCTGCTATTGGCACCACTGCTGCCGATCTGGCACATGGGCGCTCGCCACCAACTGCAAAGTTTGGTTTCAGCATTGCTGGTGCTGGCCGTAGTGCTGCAAACCCTGATCCTGCTGGCACCACTACCCATCATTGGCGGCCAACCCGCTGTATTGCTCAGCCTGCTGACAGTACTCGCCGCAGTGTTGTTGCACCTGGCTACTAACCTGCGCATGAGCAGCCGCAGCTCGCAGCCAGTACAAGACATGACTGATCGCGAGACCGGCACGGTCAAGTGGTTCAACACCTCCAAGGGTTTCGGCTTCATCTCCCGCGACTCCGGCGACGACATCTTTGTGCACTTTCGCGCCATTCGCGGTGAAGGTCACCGCGTGCTGGTCGAGGGTCAGCGTGTAGAGTTCTCTGTCATGCAACGCGATAAAGGCCTGCAAGCCGAGGACGTAATCGCCGCACTGCCGCTACGTCGCTAAATCCGACCCAATAAAAAACCCGCCAGCGGCGGGTTTTTTATTGCCCTCAAACTAATGAAAGCTCATCAATAATGCGGCGGCGGTGCGTCCTCTTCAGACACACCAAACTGCCCTTGCATATCCTCTTGACGTTTAGCCAGCACAGCAAGTTGCAACTGCAACCGCTCCAGCACCCGCTGCTGGCCCACCAGCACATCGTTCAATGCCTGAATCGTGTCATCCTGAAAGGCCAAGCGGCTTTCCAGATCGTTAATACGCATTTCCAGGCTCATGGCTTATTCCTCGACAAAACGAAAGCCCTCGGCCAACACCAATCGTAACTTGGCGCGAATCACGGCAATCTGCTCCACACTGTATGCCTCAGCCGGAAACTTACCCCAGACCGGCGCAGGCCAGGCGGCGTCCTCACGGCGGCGCACAATCACATGTATATGGAGTTGATTGACGACGTTACCCAGGGCGGCAACGTTCATCTTGTCCGCCGCAAAAGTGTCTTTGAGCGTTTCCGCCAGCACCGCGACCTCCCGCCACAATGCCTGCTGGTCGCCGGCATCAAGCTGAAACAGCTCGCTGAGTTCTTCCCGACGTGGCACTAAAATGAACCAGGGGTAGTGCGCATCGTTCATCAAGAGCAAACGACAAAGGGGAAAATCGCCAATCGGCAGAGTGTCCTGCTGTAGACGCGGATCCAAGGCGAACATACTGGCCTCTCCTGTTCGGCTGGTTAAGGTTTCAGTTTAGCGACCCCACATAGGACTCAGTCAGCTAAGTGACGACCGTGCAGGATACCCGGGAAGCCCAGATAAATTCATCCCACCATCACAACCGCACGACAATTCCGGTCGACCGGAAAGCGAAGCACCAAGATCTACCTGGCTCGCTGACGGCCTTGAGCAATCAACCGGACTGCACCCACACAACCTCAATCATCCTGAACCGAAATTATCCCCACAGACCGTACTGAACGACCACCTGAGCCGGACACAGGGCCCTCACTTGACGCAAGCCGTTGGTACGCGCACTCAACCTGTGCACCATCTAGTAGTTGCGCGCAATCACGACCAGCACAGACATGCCGACCTGCGTAACCTTGAGGTAATTTGCACCCCATCAGCACAAGCACCCACGAGCACTACTTGCCCTGCACAAGCAGCTCCGGGAGTGTTACCCGAGAGCCGTCGCACGCAGCAAGCTCTCACTCGATGGCACCCTAGGTAACGCTCAAGAACAGACAAGTCATGAAGTCGCACCTTGCAACCACAAACACCAGCCTCAAGACACGGCACACAAGTCACAAATGTTGCATTTTCGCTGCACAATGCTCGACAAAACACACACGAGTAAGATTATCCAGCACACCCTGTGCTTTGTGCATGGATCTTGCTTTCACAAACGCAAGATCAATGCCCGCTGGCGCCAATAAGCACCAGCGAGCCTTTCCAGCCTACTCGCAATAACTTCACCGGATGGAGCAAACGAGCAGGCGTTAGGGGGGCTCGGCAAGCAGTCTTAATGGCTTAATGGACGCTCAAATCGTCAGAAATCACGGAAAAGTTAAAATCGCATGGACGCAAGAGCAAAACTACGAATTTGCGACATGTCACATCTAATTTTGCGACATTGCCGTGAAGAATTTGTAAGGAATAGACTGCACCTGTCGCCAATAATGTCGGCGTGATATAAGTTACCGCCGACACAAAAAGAAAGAGCCGCCCATACAACTAAGAAGATGGGCAGCGCAACTCTTCTAAACCAAAGGAGCAATCACGATGCAAGTGATGAAGTGGAGCTTAATCGCCCTAGCTGTAACCGCGGGCAGTTCTCAAATGGCCGCAGCCAGCCAACAGTCCGACTCCAAGGGCCTTGTTGAAGACAGCAGCCTGACTCTTCTGAACAAGAACTTCTTCTTCTACCGCGACTTCCGCAACAACCCCTCTGACCGCCAGAACTACCGTAAAGAATGGGCCCACGGCATCAGCGCCATGTACGAGTCCGGCTTTACCCAGGGCACCGTTGGCTTCGGCGTTGACGCCCACGCCATGCTGGGCCTGAAACTGGACAGCGGAAACGGTACTAACGGAACCGGCCTGCTCCCAACTGGCTCCGACGGTCGCTCCCAGGACGAATACTCCTACGCTGGCGGCGCCGTCAAAGCACAGGTATCCAACACCGTGCTGAAGTACGGCAACCTGTTCCCGACCGCCCCGGTCTTCGCCACCGGTACCGCCCGTCTGTTCCCGGGCTCCGCCGAAGGCTTCCAGCTGCTGAGCAGCGAAATCGAAGGCCTGAACATCGACGCCGGTCACTTCACCTCGATTCGTGACGGCAGCGCTTCCACCAACAGCCATGGCGAAATCACCACCACCTACACCGGCATCGCCAGCGACAGCGCCGACTACGTGGGCGGCTCCTACGCCTTCGGCGACAACGTCAGCGCCAGCTTGTATGGTTCCGAGCTGGAAGACATCTGGCGCCAGTACTACGGCAACCTGAACTGGAACATTCCGTTCAGCGACACCCAAGCCCTGAACCTGGACTTCAACGTCTACCGTACCCTGGACGAAGGCAAGGCCCTGGCCGGCGACCTCGACAGCACCGCCTGGTCGGCCGCTGCCGCCTACTCCATCAGCGCCCACAAGTTCACCCTGGCCTACCAGAAGGTGAATGGCGACGAGCCCTTCGACTACATCTCGATGGACGGCCAGAACTCCGGCGACTCCATCTACCTGGCCAACTCGGTCCAGTACTCCGACTTCAACGGCCCGAACGAGAAGTCCATTCAGGCTCGCTACGACCTGAACATGGCCGAGTACGGCGTACCTGGCCTGAGCTTCATGGCTCGCTACATCACCGGTGACGACGTCGACGGCACCAAAGCCGACCCGAACGGCGCTTTCGCTGGCGCGATCGGCAGCGACGGCAAGGAATGGGAACGCAACCTGGAAGTCAAGTACGTAGTTCAGGAAGGCGCCGCCAAGGACCTGTCCTTCCGCGTTCGTCACGCCAGCTGGCGCGCCAACAGCGACATGGCCTTCTTCGGCTCCGCCGGCGGTACCGCCAACGACGAAGTTCGCCTGATCACCGAGTACCCGCTGGACATCCTGTAAGTCCAACGCGTGCGCGTAGCTGATAAAAGAAACCCGGCCTAGGCCGGGTTTCTTTTTGCTCGCAGATCAACTGCCCAACGGCAATGCGTAAGTTCCCGTTACATGCGCCACTAAATCCTCCTCACACCCAGCAGAATAAAGTGAAACTTCGCAAACAGCCTGCCGCCGACTTAAACGAAGAATCCGCGCCTGGGCCAACAAGTCCACCGGCTTTGGCTTAGCCAGAAAGTTAATATTCAAGTTGGCCGTCACCGCCATTTCCACGCGCCCTAGCCGCCCCAATATCACCGCATACATCGCCGCATCGGCCAAGGACATGATGGTCGGCCCAGACAACGTACCGCCAGGCCGTACCAGTTTGGCCTGGAAAGGCACCCGTGCCAGCACACAGTCCGCATCCAAACGGTCGATCCGCAGATCAATATCTTCAGCCATCGGCACGCCCGTCCGAATCAGCTCCTGCACCTGCTCCGCTGTCAATGCTGACACTTTAAATCCCCTGCTCCGGCGGCCTGAATCCTATACGCAACTGTACAGGCACCGTACAATGCCGAGCTATTCCCTGCCCTCGCAACCGATATAACGGCCAAACATGCGTACCAGTCAGTATCTGCTCTCGACCCAGAAAGAAACCCCTGCCGACGCCGTAGTAATCAGCCATCAGTTGATGCTGCGCGCCGGCATGATCCGCAAACTGGCGTCAGGCCTTTACACCTGGCTACCGATGGGCCTGCGCGTGCTGCGCAAGGTGGAGGCCGTGGTCCGCGAGGAAATGAATGCCGCCGGCGCTCTTGAAGTGCTGATGCCAGCCATTCAACCAGCAGAACTGTGGCAGGAATCCGGCCGCTGGGAACAGTACGGACCAGAACTGTTGCGTCTGAAAGACCGTCATGCGCGCGAATTCTGTGTCGGCCCGACGCACGAAGAAGTCATCACCGATCTTATGCGCAACGAATTGAGCAGCTACAAACAGCTGCCGATCAATCTGTATCAGATCCAGACCAAATTCCGCGATGAAATTCGCCCCCGCTTCGGTTTGATGCGCGGCCGCGAATTCACCATGAAGGATGCCTACTCCTTCCATATCGATCAGGCATCGCTGCAAGAAACCTACGACCGCATGCACCAGGCCTACTGCAATGTCTTCACCCGCCTGGGCTTGAACTTCCGTCCGGTACAAGCGGATACCGGCTCGATCGGTGGCACCGGCTCCCACGAGTTTCATGTGTTGGCCGAATCCGGCGAAGACGATATCGCCTTCAGCGACAGCTCCGACTATGCCGCCAACATCGAGAAGGCCGAGGCAATTCCACGCGAAAAAGCGCGTGGTGCCGCCACCGAAGAGCTACGCCTGATCGATACGCCGAACACCAAAACCATTACCGAACTGGTGGAAGGCTTTAACCTGCCGATCGAGAAAACCATCAAGACCTTGGTCGTGCACGGCGCTGAAGAAGGCACCTTGATCGCTCTGATCATCCGTGGCGACCATGAACTGAACGAGATCAAAGCCGCCAACCTGACGCAAGTAGCCAACCCGCTGGTCTTTGCCTCGGAAGCAGAGCTACGCAACGCCATCGGCGCCGGCGCCGGCTCGCTCGGCCCACTGAACCTGCCGCTGACGTGCATAATCGATCGCTCGGTCGCACTGATGAGCGATTTCGCCATTGGTGCCAATATCGATGACAAACATTACTTCGGCGTCAATTGGGAACGCGACCTGCCGCTGCCAGCAGTAGCTGACCTGCGTAACGTGGTGGCTGGCGATCCGAGCCCAGATGGCCAGGGCACCCTGGTGATCAAGCGCGGCATCGAGGTCGGGCATATCTTCCAGCTCGGCAGCAAATACAGCGAAGCGATGAACTGCACAGTGATGGGCGACAACGGCAAGCCGGCCATCCTGACCATGGGCTGCTATGGCATTGGTGTTTCCCGTGTGGTTGCAGCAGCCATCGAGCAAAACAACGATGACCGCGGCATTCTCTGGAACGATGCCCTGGCCCCCTTCCAAATCGCCCTGGTGCCCCTGCGCTATGAAAACGAAGCGGTACGCGAGGCGACCGATAAGCTCTACGCAGAATTGACTG
>JBOICE010000455.1:0-4417 GCA_050739815.1 Pseudomonas sp.
GCGTCGGACCCCAGGGACCTACCGCAGCGACAGCCGTGAACGAGCGGTTCTGCTCGCGCAGATCGCGGAAATCCGGCGGCGTGAACCACTCCTGCGCCGGCCCGCCGCTGCGCGAATGATCCTGCCAGACCATCGCCATGCGCTCCGATTCCGGATACGGCAGCGGCCGCAACAGGAGCGCATTGACCAGGCTGAAGATGGCCGTGGTCGCGCCAATCCCGAGGCCCAGTGTGGCCAGCACGGTGAGCGTGAAGCCCGGCGACTTGCGCAGCGAACGCCAGGCAAAACGAAGGTCGTGGCTCGAGGTCATCTCGGACTCGCGTTTCGGGTTGTATCCCGTTGCTGAGAAGGTTCACCACAAGGGAAACTTCGTTCCGCCGTGCCGCCCTGGCCGAAATGCTTGTCCGCAGGAGAGTTACGAGTGGCGGGCCGCAAAGGTGAGAAGGCCCGGCCGTTCGGCTGCGGGATCGCTCGTTGCAGAATCGAACGGATTCAACGGATGTGTACGTTCACGCTCACGCTCACGTGTACGGGGACGAGACAGCAAGGCGATTTTCGATTGGGGAGTGGCTCGTCGAGGTGTGACGAGCCGCTTTGCGCTCGTTGTGCTGCCTGCTGTCTCGTGCCTCGTACACGTGAGCGTGAGCGTGAGCGTACACATCCGTTCACTCCGTTGAATCCATTCGCTCCCGCCCGAGCAACCCAATGCGCTTTCCCGCCGCACAGTCCGTGATCAGCCTGTCCAGCCGCTTCAAGCGCGTTTCCTCCTTCCTGGCGCTGATCACATACCAGTTCACGATCTTGCGGTAGCCGGGTGGCTGCGCCTGGTAAAAGGCCCAGGCCTTCTTGTTGGCTCGCAGTTTCTTCTCGTATTCGGCGCCCAGCTTCACTTCCTCGACCTGTTCGAACGAGTATTGCCGCGTCCTGTCTTCCCGCCGCTTCTCGAACGCGGCCAGACCCGCAGGCTTCATCAGACCCTGTGCTTTCAGCTCCTGCGCACGTTTGATGTTCTTCGTGCTCCAGATGCTCGTAGCTTTGCGCGGCGAGAAACGGATCATGTACGCGTCTTCATCGATCGACTTGCGGAGGCCGTCGATCCAGCCAAAACACAACGCCTCGTCCACGGACTGCGGCCAGTTGATGCTCGGCTTGCCCGTACCCGTCTTGTAGTAACCGACCCACAGCTCGGTCTCGCTCTTGTGATTTTTCTCGAGCCAACGTCGGAAATCGGATTGCCGGGCGAAGAACTTGGGTTTCGTCTCCATGGTCAGACCATCCCGGACAATTCAAGGGAGATAAGGGGATTAGGGATGGGATGTTGGGGATCGGGCACTTTGCCGAACATCACCTTCAGTGAACACAGGTAAACTCTTTCACTCGGGACTCGGAACGTCCCGCGTCAACTCATCATTAGTTTCTTGTTCGTTGTTCCAGCTGCTCGATCCCCATATCTCCATCCGTTATCCCCACATCGCCCTTCTTACACTGCCCGGGAAGACCTACCTGACCGCACCGTACCTGCGCAGGATGGCCAGAGTTTGCTCAATAGGCAACGCCTGCACAGTAGTGCGGCGACTGCTCACCGTGATCGCCCGGAACAACGAATTGTAAACCGCCTCTTCGGTCGTCTCGGCGACGGCAACGAACAAGCCACTCACCGCATCATTGGGCAGTTCCTGAACGGCGCGCGGTGTGTTGCCCTCGCGTCTGCGCACGGATTCAGCGGTCGAGAACGCGATCACGTAGTCGCCGGAGCCATTGCTCATCGATGAGCCGGTGCGTGCCAGGCCGGTCAACGCGCGGTTGGCCAGGCGGCGCAGGTTGCGCGGATCGAGCGGTGCGTCCGTGGCCACGATCATCATGATGCTGCCATCACCATTGTCACTGCCCGGACGTTGCGACCGCAGCTCGCGGCCGACCGGCGCACCGTTTATGGTCAGGCTGCCGCCGTAATTCGATTGCACGAGCACGCCCACCGTGTAGCCGCCGTTGTTGGCGGAGAGTACACGTGATGATGTGCCAATGCCGCCTTTCCAGCCGAACGCGACCGTGCCGGTTCCTGCACCAACAGCGCCTTCTTCGACCGGGCCGGAGCGCGCGCCTTCCAGCGCCGCCGTCACGTGCTCCGGCCGGATCGGCATGGAGCGAATGTCGTTCAGCCCGCCATCATTCGTCTCGCCGACCACAGGATTGATGGAGCGCACGTTCTGCATGTTGGGCTGGCGCAGCAGCCAGTCCACCATGTAGGTCGCGGCCTTCCACACGCACAGCGTGCAGGTCAGCAGAATGGGTGTTTCCAGCTCACCCAGCTCCTCGACCTGCGTGACGCCCAGCAGTTTGCCGAAGCCGTTGCCCACCACGATCGCGGCCGGCACACGCGAGTGAAACGGACTCTCGCCATGCGGCAGGATCGCAGTCACGCCGGTGCGCACGGAATCACCGTCCATGACGGTTGTCTGGCCCACTTTCACGCCGGCCACATCCGTGATGGCATTGTGAGTGCCCGTGGGCAGCGTGCCCACGATCACGCCTGCTTCACGCGCGCGCGGCCGGGTATTCGCGGTCTGGCTCATGAGCGGTAACGGGCTCGTGCTGAGGATCAGCGCTACGGTCAGAAGTCGGGTCATGGGCGAGTGCTCTGTTGAGCCGCCAGCCGTTCGATGGTCGCGGCCAGCAGCGAGATCGGTACGCCGGTCGGGCACGCGGCCTCGCACTCACCACATTTGCGGCAGGGCGCAGGCGGCGCAGCGGCCAGTGTGCTGCGCTCCAGCGAGCGCGACGTGCCACCGACAAAGGTCCAGGCTTCCTGCCAGGCACTGGCCGGTGCGGCCCGCAGCGCAGGACAGGCCAGTGTGCACAGGCCGCAGTGGATGCACTGCATGAACTCGGGGAAACGTTCGCGTTCGGTCCCTGAAAGCGGCAAGTAGCCTTCGCTGCTGACCGTGCTGCGGAAACGGTCATAGTCAGCGTGCAGCCCGAAGGCTCGCCGCGGCATGCGCCAGGTCACGTGCAGCGCGAACCGGTAGGCGAGGTTGATCCAGGCAATGATGCGGTTTTTCATGCCGTAGCGCGTTCTCCCGCGGCCCAGCCTTCCGCTGCTGCGTGGCCCAGACCGTACTGCGAGGAGTCATAGCCGCGGCGCACTGCGCCGGCAGCCCAGACGTTATCGTAACAGCGCTCGCCCTGCCGATCCACGGGCTGATCCTCGGCATCGACGAGCACACCGGCCGCGAGCAGCGGTTGTTCCTCGCGCCGGTCCGCGTTGGTCAGTGTGAGCGGCAGCACCTGCTCGAACGTTTCGCCCACGTGATCGATCCAGACCGGACAATCGAGCGCGGCTTCACGCAGCCGTCCCTCTGCGCTGATGCCGCCGCCCAGAAACTTGCCCGTGGCCAGCACGAAGGCAGCGGCGGTCAGCCGTGTCTGCAGCGCGCTGTTGTGTACCATTACATGGTCGATGCGACGGCTCGTTTCGTCAGGCCGCAGCGCTGCGCCATGAATCAGCTCGACGCCCGCACGCTGCAGCAGCGTATCGAGCACGATACCCAGGCGCCAGCCCGGAATCGAAGGTGCCACGGCCAGTGCCTCGCCCACGCGCACACCAGCCGCCGACTCGAGCGCGCTGCGCGTGGCATCATCAGGACTCAGCCCCAGTACTGCCGGTAGAATGATCGCTTGTGCGCCCACGCGTGCAGCACGTTCGCGCAGCATGCGGCCGGCCTGACCCGGATCGCGCGCAATGCACTCGGCAAGCGAGGGTGGCGACCAGCCTGCTGCAGGTGTTTGCTCGAGTTGTATCGTGTCGCTGGACACGGCAAAACCGGACAACTCGCTCCACATGCGGGCCAGCACTGCAGCCCGGAATGAGGGCAATCCGGCAATGCCGCAGGCCAGGGTGGGACCCGTGAGCGCGGCCGCGGCCTGCGCTGACGCGGCCCGATCGAAACGACGCAGCGAACCGTCGGGTGCCGGCAGCGGGTTCTGCAGAATCGCCCAGGGGTGGCCGGCCGCGGCGAATTGTGCCGCCAGCGGCTCGGGCAGGGGACCGTTCCAACCGCCTTCGCACAATGCAGTAGCGCCCGGCGCGCGCCGCACCAGTGTGACTCGTGCGCCGCGGGCCGCGCTCGCCAGCGCAGCCGCAACACCGGCCATGCCGCCCCCGATCACCACGACGTCGCGCGCTCGATTCACGGCCGGAGAATAGCCGCAACTGCAACGGGCCGCACGCCTGCCTCAGCAGCGCGGCCTCGGGCGCTGGCTCGGGGCGCCCGTTTCCGCTAACGTTGGCAACCTCTACCGCCGTGATGTCCACGGAGTTTTCTGGGGAGTTGTCCGGGAGTTGTCTGAATCATGTCGACAGTGATCGCGCCCGCGGCGCGGCCTGCTGCCGGTGATGCCGCAGTCCGCCGCTTTGGCT
>JBOICE010000456.1:0-4248 GCA_050739815.1 Pseudomonas sp.
GGCCAAAGCGGCGACTGGAGCGGCTACGCCATGGGCCAGGCCGTCACCGCGACCGACATCATCGAAACCGACACCCTGCAACCCACCGACCTCGACAGCGAGTCCAGCAGCAGCGACGACAGTCGCCAGCCGGACAAGAGCTACCTGGCTTTACGTGAGTTCTGGATCGGCTATTCCGGCTTCACGCCCTACCCTGGCGAAGAGCTGCGTTTCGGTCGCCAGCGCCTGCGCAACGACGACGGCCTGTGGCGTGACACCAATATCGAAGCACTGAACTGGACCTTCGACACCACCCTGCTGCGCGCCAACCTCGGCGTGGCCGAACGTTTCAGTGAGTACCGCACCGACCTCGACGAGCTGGCGCCGAAAGACAAAGACCGCCTGCACCTCTTCGGCGACCTGGCCACGCAATGGACACCCGGCCACTGGGTTGGCCTGAATGCCCACCACAGCCGTGACGACGGCAACCTGCGCAACCCCGGCGAAGCAGTCGACGAGTTGGATAAGACCAGCACCGGCGACCTCACCTGGCTGGGTCTGCAAACCAACAGCGACGCTTACAACCCACGCAACCAGAACCCGCTCAACTATTGGGCCAGCGCCACCTGGCTAAGCGGTGACCGTGAGCGTTTGACCACCACCAATGTCGGCAATCAGCGTTTCGCCAGTGGTTCGCATAGCAGCGATGTAAACGCCTGGGGCACCGACCTCGGCCTGCGCTGGAGCCTCGATGAGAGCTGGAAAGTCGGCGCCGCCTACGCCCGCGGCAGTGGCGGCGGCGATGACGGCGGCGAGAACTTCGAGCAGACCGGCCTGGAAAGCAACCGCTCCAACTACACCGGCACGCGCTCGCGGGTACACCGCTTCGGCGAGGCCTTCCGTGGTGAGTTGAGCAACCTGCAAGCCGCCACCCTGTTCGGCTCCTGGCAGCTACGTGAGGACTACGACGCCAGCCTGGTCTACCACCGCTTCTGGCGGGTCGACGATCGGCAGCCGATCGGCACCAGCGGCATCAACGCCGCGCTGGCCGATGGCGAGCAAGACCTCGGCCAGGAAGTCGATCTGGTCGTCACCAAATACTTCAAGCAAGGCCTGCTGCCGGCCTCGATGAGCCAGGCGATCGATGAACCTTCGGCGCTGGTGCGCTTTCGCGGTGGTCTGTTCAAGCCCGGCGATGCCTACGGCAATCAAGCCGACTCGACAATGCACCGCGCCTTCGTCGACGTGATCTGGCGCCTCTGATGCTCAGGTCGAACCCGCATGGCGAATGGAGAACTGCTGACATGCACAGTCACCCGCCCTCACCGCGCAACCACCGCCTGGCGCTGCTGGCCAGCGCCCTGCTGCTCGCCAGCCACTGCACGCTGGCTGGCGCGCAAACTCTTGCGGCTACGCAGACGGCTGCGAGTGCACAACCGCAGGCGACCAAAGAACTGCGCCAGGCGAAGAGCTACACCGTGACCAGCGCACCGATCGAACCGCTGTATCTGCCCAAGCCTACGCTGCCGGACCTCAGCGGCTATACCGCCGAGGCGGTGAACGCCAAGCTGGAGCGCAACGTCAGCGGCCGCGCGAAAGTCCGCCGCATGCTGCAACAGGACGCGCTCAAAGAGTTTATCGGCGGCAACAACCGCATGGCCGAATGGGTGAGCCGGCAACGCGGCATGCCACAGGCGATCTTTATCGAAGGTGGTTACGTCAACCTGCGCGACCTGGCCAGGCAGCTGCCGAAACAGTACTTCAGCGAAACCGCGCCGGGCGTCTACCTGGCCCGCCTGCCGATTGTGGTGGCGCGGGGCGCGACCCTGCATGTCGATAAACACACCCAGGAACTGCGCCTGTCCCAGGAGCGCGGGGCCTTTATCGTCAACGACGGCAAGCTGTTCATCACCGACAGCAAGGTCACCGGCTGGCGCGAAGCGGATAACGGCCCGGCCCACTTCCGCACGCCCAAGGAGTTCCGCCCGTTCCTGCTGTCCTGGGGTGGCACCGAGACCTATATCGTCAACAGCAAGCTCGAAAGCTTCGGCTACAACACCAGTAAGTCCTACGGCGTGAGTATTTCGCAGTACACGCCGAACATGGCCAAGCAGATGCAACGACCGCAGCCGAGCGGTTGGCTGATCAATTCCGAATTCGTCGACCTGTGGTACGGCTTCTACTGCTACGAAGCCCAGGATGTGGTGCTCAAGGGCAACACCTACCGCGACAACATCATCTATGGCATCGACCCGCACGACCGTTCGCAGCGCCTGATCATTGCCGACAACACCGTCTTCGGAACCAAGAAAAAGCACGGCATCATCATTTCCCGTGAGGTCGACAACAGCTGGATCTTCAATAACCGCGTCTACGACAACAAGCTCTCCGGGATCGTGATCGACCGTAACAGCGTGAACAATCTGGTGGCCTACAACGAGGTTTACCAGAACCACTCCGACGGCATCACCCTCTACGAAAGCTCCAACAACCTGTTGTGGGGCAACAACGTCATCGGCAACCGACGCCACGGCATACGCCTGCGCAACAGCGTGAACATCCGCCTGTACGAAAACCTCTCCGCCGGCAACCAACTGGTCGGGGTTTACGGCCACATCAAAGACCTCAGCGACACCGACCGCGACATCGAACTCGACCCCTTCGACACCAAGGTCTCGATGATAGTGGTCGGCGGCCAACTGACCGGCAACGGCTCCAGCCCACTGTCGATCGACTCGCCCTTGAGCGTGGAACTGTACCGGGTGGCCCTGCTCGCCCCGCGCAAATCTTCCGGCATCAGCTTCGCCGGGATTCTCGGCGACAAGCAGGACGAAATTCTTGACCTGATGGTGCGCCAGCAAAAAGCGGTGCTGATCGACCCCGTTGAAAGCCAGGCCGAACTCCAGCACTGAGGAGCATGAATTCCATGTACGCAAAAAAGACCTACGCACAAAGCATCAAATGGCTGGCGCCCTCGGCACTCACCGCTGCGCTCCTGAGCGCAGCCACCGGCCTGCAGGCCGAAACGCTGCCAGGCGGGCCGCAATACCAGGTCAAAACCGCCAACCAACTGTGCCCGGCCGCCGCCGACAACAGCCGCTACAACACCAAGTACCTGGGCTTCTTCACCCACTTGGTCCAGGCCCAGGGCGATTGGCTGTTTCGGACCAGCTACGATTTGCGCACCGACTTTGGCACCACGCCCGAGGGTTACCGCCAACTCAAGCAGCTGCGCGATGCCCTCAAGCGCAAAGGCATCGAGCTGATGGTGGTGTACCAGCCGACCCGCGGCCTGGTTAACCGCGCGAAACTCACCGAGGCCGAGCGCGCCGGGTTCGACTACGACCTGGCCAAGAAGAACTACCTGGCGGCCATCACCGAGCTGCGCAAAACCGGGATCTGGGTCCCAGACTTCAGCCCGCTGTTCGATGAGCAGGAGCAACACGCCTATTACTTCAAGGGCGACCACCACTGGACCCCTTACGGCGCGGAACGCTCGGCGAAAATCACCGCGCAAATGCTCGAGCAAATCCCCGGTTTCGGCGAGATTCCCAAGCAGGAATACGCCAGCCAACGCGTCGGCCTGTTGGCCAAATTCGGCACCTTCCACAAAGCCGCCGGGCAGCTTTGCGGCAGCAGCTATGCCACCGAGTACGTCGACCGCTTCGAAACCTCGGCTGTGGGTAACGACACCAGTGGCGGCGACCTGTTCGGCGATGAGTCACAACCGCAAGTGGCCCTGGTCGGCACCAGTAACAGCGGCCCGGCCTACAACTTCGCGGGTTTTATCGAGCAGTACAGCGGTGCCGAAGTGCTGAACAACGCGATCAGCGGCGGCGGCTTCGACAGCTCCCTGCTGCAATACCTGAGCAGCAAGGAATTCCACGAGCACCCGCCGAAAATCATCGTCTGGGAGTTCGCCACCCACTACGACATGGCGCAAAAAAGCTTCTACCGCCAAGCCATGCCCCTGGTGGACAACGGCTGCGAAGGACGTACAGCCGTGCTGCAGAACAACCTGACGCTGCACCGCGGCGGCAACGAGGTGTTGGTCAATGGCAAGGGCCAACTGCTCGACCTGAGAGGCAGCAACTATCAGGTCGACCTGAAGTTCAGCGATCCCTCGATCAAAGAGATGAACGCCACCCTGTGGTACCTCAATGGCCGCCGGGAAAACCTCAAACTCGAGCAGAGCAGTGCCGCCGATACCGGTGGCCGCTACGTCTTCCAACTGCGCAACGACCCCGGCTGGGCGGAACTCAATCTGCT
>JBOICE010000457.1:0-5179 GCA_050739815.1 Pseudomonas sp.
GAGCAGGACTTCCCGCTGCCCAAGGTGCTGATGCAGTACCGTTCCCTGAGCAAGCTGAAGAGCACCTACACCGACCGCCTGCCGGAGCAGATCAACCCACGTACCGGACGTATCCACACCTCCTACCATCAGGCGGTGACGGCGACCGGGCGGCTGTCATCCAGTGACCCGAACCTGCAGAACATTCCGATCCGCACGGCCGAAGGGCGGCGCATTCGCCAGGCCTTTATCGCCCCGGCCGGCTACCAGCTGCTGGCGGCCGACTATTCGCAGATCGAGCTGCGGATCATGGCCCATCTGGCCCAGGACGAAGGGTTGCTGCATGCCTTCCGCAATAACCTGGATGTACACCGCGCGACAGCCGCAGAAGTGTTCGGCGTTGAGTTGGATCGGGTCACCACCGACCAGCGCCGCAGCGCCAAGGCGATCAACTTCGGGCTGATCTACGGCATGAGCGCGTTTGGCCTGGCCAAGCAGATCGGCGTCGACCGCAAGCAGTCGCAGGCTTATATCGACCGGTATTTCGCGCGTTATCCAGGGGTCTTGGCGTACATGGAGCGCACCCGCGAGCAGGCGGGCGAGCAAGGTTATGTCGAGACTCTCTTCGGTCGCCGTTTGTACCTGCCGGAAATTCACTCGAAGAACGCCGCACTGCGCAAAGGCGCCGAGCGCACGGCGATCAACGCGCCGATGCAAGGCACCGCCGCAGACATCATGAAGCGCGCGATGGTCGCGGTGGATAACTGGCTGAGCGAGTCCGGGCTGGATGCCAAAGTCATCCTGCAGGTCCACGATGAACTGGTACTGGAGGTGCGTGAGGACCTGCTCGATTCGGTGCGTGAGCAGATTCGCCTGCGCATGAGCGGCGCCGCCGAACTGGCTGTGCCGTTGTTGGTGGATGTGGGGGTCGGCTCGAATTGGGATGAGGCGCACTAAGCGGGAAAACCAGGCTGCGGCATAAAGTCGCGGCGTTTCCGGGGCTTTAAAACTTTAGGGGATTAGCAGAGGGTTGGTTATTTCAAACAGGTTTTAAAATGTCTCTGAACTTTCTGCAAAAGACAGGAGTCAGAGCATATGAATGGCTGATGAAGCCCTTCGGTGCTCCTATGTTGTGTTAAGTGTTGGCAGATATCTGAACCCCGCCCTAGCGGTTCAGACCTTAAACCCCGAGCCTCTCCCTCCCCATACGATGCTCGGGGTTTTTTTTGCCGGCGATTTACTCGTCGGCTGCGCGGTCTTCCAGCTGCAGCCAGCGCGCCAGCACGGCCTGCGCCTCTTCAATGCCTTGGCGTTTCGGCGCTGAGAACAGCTGAATACTGACCCCTTCTCCCCAGCCTTTACGCAGATCCTGCTGGACCTTGAGCAGGGCGTTCTTCGCCGCGCCGAAGGCCAGTTTGTCGGCCTTGGTCAGCAGGATATGCATGGGCATTTGGCTGGCGGCGGACCAGTCGAGCATCAGGCGGTCGAATTCGGTCAGCGGGTGGCGGATATCCATCATCAGCATCAAGCCAGACAGGCTGCGACGGCTACCCAGGTAGGCTTCCAGGTGGCGCTGCCAGTGCAGTTTCAGCGGGATCGGTACCTTGGCGTAGCCATAACCCGGCAGATCGACCAGGCGGCGCTCGTCGTCCAAGCGGAAGAAGTTCAGTAGCTGGGTGCGCCCAGGCGTCTTCGAGGTGCGGGCCAGGCTGGCGTGGGTCAGGGTGTTCAGTGCGCTGGATTTACCGGCGTTGGAACGCCCGGCAAAGGCGACTTCGAAGCCGTCATCGTCCGGGCACTGGTCGACTTTCGCGGCACTGATCATGAAGGCAGCCTGTTGGCACAGACCGATGATGGGATTTTTAGGTTGCATCGAATTTTCCGGTGAGGGCGGTGCCAGCGTTTGGCCCGGCATGCGGTGTCGTTTCCGTTTCAGTGACGCCAGTATATAATGCCGCAGATTTTGTGTGCGCTTTGTCCCGTACTCAGACAGGTATTTGCGGGAACGATTTAGAGATTCTGCGCATTAAGAACGCAGAGCACTTTCCTCCCCGATGAGGTCGATCTGATGATGAAGATGATGCTGCTGGCTGCCGGTACCCTAGTGTTGTCCTTGCATGTTCAGGCGGCCCAGGATCCGGAAGCGGTGTACGGCCGCTCCTGTGCTGCTTGCCATAATGGGCAGCTGCCGATGGCGCCGAAAAAAGGCGATAAGGCCGCTTGGGAACCGCGTTTGGCCCAAGGCATGGACACGCTGGTGCAGCACGTCACCGATGGTTTTAATGCCATGCCGCCGCGCGGCCTGTGCACTGACTGTAGCGCCGAGGATTACAAAGCTGTCATCGAATGGATGAGCAAGTAAGCCACGCGTTGATTCTCTCCCCTTAGCCGTAATTGGATTAGCTGATGAACAAAGTACTCGTGAGTCTGCTGTTGACCCTGGGCATCACCGGTATGGCTCACGCCGCAGGCGACGCAGCTGCCGGTCAAAGCAAAGCCGCTATGTGTGGCGCTTGCCACGGTGCCGACGGCAATAGCCCTGCGCCGAACTTTCCGAAACTGGCAGGCCAGGGCCAGCGTTACCTGCTCAAGCAAATGAGCGACATCAAGTCCGGCAAGCGTCAGGTGCTGGAAATGACCGGTCTGCTCACCAATGTGAGCGATGAAGACTTGCAGGACATCGCGGCCTACTTCGCCAGCCAGAAGATGAGCGTCGGCGCGGCCGATCCTAAACTGGTGGCACGCGGCGAAGAGTTGTTCCGCGGCGGCAAGCTCGACCAAGGCATGCCGGCATGCACGGGTTGCCACTCGCCTGATGGTGCGGGCAACGCGGCCGCAGGCTTCCCGCAACTGGGCGGTCAGCACGCGACCTACGTGGCCAAGCAGCTGAGCGACTTCCGCGAAGGCAACCGTACCAACGATGGCGACAGCATGATCATGCGTGGTATTGCGGCCAAGCTGAGCAACAAAGACATTGCCGCAGTGTCCAGCTACATCCAGGGCCTGCACTAATACCAAGGCTGGTATTCAGGTACGGATGAGCGGAAGGAAAAGGGTGGCGAAGGCCACCCTTTTTCATTGGGGTCGCCGTTACAATGGCGGGAACCAGCCTCAAGGCCATCGGTCGAAATCCACTTCGCCATCGGGCGATTCTTATCTGCCAAGGAGTAAAGCATGCGTAACCTGATTTTCAGTGCCGCCCTCGCGACTGCGAGCCTGTTCGGGATGACCGCCAACGCGGCAGAGCCGATTCAGGCCGGCAAGCAGTATGTCGAGCTGAGCAGCCCGGTCCCGGTCTCCAAGCCTGGCCAGATCGAAGTGGTGGAACTGTTCTGGTACGGCTGCCCGCATTGCTACCATTTCGAGCCGACCCTCAATCCGTGGATCGAGAAGCTGCCGAAAGACGTCAACTTCGTCCGCATCCCGGCCCTGTTCGGTGGCCTGTGGAATGTTCACGGCCAGCTGTTCATCACCCTCGAATCGATGAAAGTCGAGAATCAGGTGCATGCCGCGATCTTCCAGGCGATCCAGAAGGACGGCAAGAAACTCGCTACGCCGGAAGAAATGGCCGAGTTCCTCGCCACTCAAGGCATCGACAAAGACGAATTCCTCAAAACCTACAACTCCTTTGGCGTGAAGAGTCAGATGGAGAAGGCCAAGAAGCTGGCCATGGCCTATCAGATCAGTGGCGTACCGGTGCTGATCGTCAACGGCAAGTACCGCTTCGACATCAGCTCTTCCGGTGGCCCGGAGCAGGCGCTCGATGTGGCTGACCAGTTGATCGCCAAAGAGCGCGCTGCGCAGTAAGCGGCCATGCTGCGCCGTTGGGGTAGCGAACGTGTGGCTGGCTTGCGCAACCCGCAAGTCAATCCGCACTGTCTGGATTCCAGCGGCCTGCCCGCGGACGGTCGGCTGCGTCTGCTCAGTTTCAATATCCAGGTGGGCAATAGCACCGAGCGTTACCGGCATTACCTGACTCGTGGTTGGCAGCATCTGCTACCGCATCCGGGCCGCGCCGGAAATCTGCAACGCATCGGTGCGTTACTGGGCGACTACGACCTGGTCGCCTTGCAAGAAGCCGATGGCGGCAGCCTGCGTTCGGGCTACGTCAATCAGGTCGAGCACCTTGCCCAACTGGGCGCCTTTCCCTACTGGTACCAACAACTCAACCGCAATCTCGGGCGCTTGGCGCAGCACAGCAATGGTGTGCTCAGTCGCTGGCAGCCGATGTTGCTGGAGGATCATCCGCTGCCAGGTCCGCCTGGACGTGGGGCGATCCTGTTGCGCTTTGGTGAAGGCGCCGAGGCGTTGGTCGTGGTGATGATGCACCTGTCGCTTGGCCCACGGACGCGAACCCGGCAGTTGGCGTACATCCGCGAGCTGATCGGTGGTTATCGGCATCAGATCTTGATGGGCGACATGAATACCCACGCAGCTGACCTGCTGCTGCATTCGCCGTTGCGCGATTTAGGGCTGCTGGCGCCGCAGGTGGAGGCGACCTTCCCCAGTTGGCGGCCGCAGCGCTGCCTGGACCATATCCTGCTGAGTTCCAGCCTAACCTTGGAGAGCGTGCGGGTGCTCGCTCAGCCGATTTCCGATCACCTGCCGGTGGCGGTCGAGATTCGCCTGCCGCCGAACCTCGGCGGTGATGCGCCGCCGATGCTGAATACTCCTCTTCGCGGAATGCCGACATGAGCGACGACGCCCTGCGCTGGAAAGAGAAGTACCTGAGCGGCCTCGAGCAGCAGGAAAAGCTCGAACGGCGCTGGGACGCCCGCCTCGACTTGCTGCGTCGCGGCCTGGTGCGTAGCTCGCTGGCCGCCGAAGGAACGGACAAGGCGGTCGACCAGTGCATGCAGGACTTGCGTGAGATAGTTCGCCGCGAAGACATGGATGCGGGTCTTTCTGCGTTGATCCCACGCCTGGAAAAAGCCGTGCTGGATTCCGAGCAGCGCCGCCAGGAGCGGGGCGCGCAAGTCACCAGCGCGCTCGGCGGGCTGGTCAGCCAATTGTTGGGGTTGCCGTTGCCCGGCGAGGTGCGCAAGCCACTGAAGCGCTTTAGCAAGCAGTTGGAGGAGCGTGCCAGTCAGTTGCGTGAGTTGCCGGCGTTGCTCGCCGAATTGAACGGCTTACAGCGCCAAGCCTTGGCGGTATTGGAAACCCCCGATGTGGCGCGTCCTGGGTTACTGCAGCGCTGGTT
>JBOICE010000458.1:0-8867 GCA_050739815.1 Pseudomonas sp.
GTCGTATGTCTATCGCCGAAAACGTCGGAACCAATTTTCACGAACCAATTCGTTGGCCCGTCCAACCGATTGCCAGGGATCAATTCGTTGGCTTCGCTGGCTTTCCCGGAGCGTGGCGGAAGGATCTTCCGGCAGGGGCAATTAGCTTCGGCACGATGTGCCTTGGCCCAATCATGGTTACCGTCGCAGAGCAGGACAGAATCATATGCCAGCTTGAGCGCGAATACTGGATTCAGTCATTCGGACCCCCTGAGGCTGATGGTGGACTCCGCAACTTCGGCGGAATGAGCGGCGCCCCGGTTTTCATAAACCGAGGTCTCCACTGGGAGTTCGTTGGTATTATACGTCAAGGCTCCGTCGAATTCGACCTCATCTCATCTACATTGTTCCGGCGGCACTGATCGATATTGGCGTAATCGGACCGGCGGCATAACTAGCGTTGAAGCTGACGGGCGGAGGGCCCTTAGCTCAACGATGCTGAACGAGAGCTCTGAACTTGCAAGCGGTGTTGATGCTGGAGAGGCCCGCACCGTAACTTTGGTTCGTTAGACGGCGGTGGCCTCTAAGACTGAAATACATCCGCACTTAACACTTGCTCGAGCATGATTCACGTTTTCCTCGACGCTAACATCCTACTGGGTCTTCACGGGCTCACGCCGCGCGAAGTCGGCGAGCTCAACAAGATTCCGGCGTTGATCCATGCGGAGGAGCTTACACTTTGGCTTCCCGAGGTGGTCCTCGATGAGTACGAGCGTAATCGTGCTCGGGTTGTCGCTGAAGCTCTAAAATCGCTTCGGGAATCTCGACTCGCGATAAATCCTCCTGCGCTATCCGAAGATCACCAAGAGCGTGTGGCCCTTCAGAAGGCAATGCGAGCGACTCACAAGGCCCATTCCGAGCTTCTGGAGGCTCTGGAGAAAGCGGCGGCGGAGCAAACGCTGCCTGCCGACAAGGCTGTGAAGCTTTTGAGGGACTCAGCTGAGAAACCGCCAACCGGCCCAGTGCTTGATAAGGCCCGTCTCAGACGAGAGCTTCGTCGCCCCCCTGGCAAGGCCGACTCCTTGGGCGACGCAATCAGCTGGGAGTGTCTTCTTCGAGACGTGCCTGAGTTCGAAGACCTTCATCTAGTGTCTTCAGATCCTGATTTTCGCTCGCCCTGGCAAAGACCGAGATCCACGAGTACCTCAAGGCAGAGTGGTCGCGATCCAAAACGAGCGACGTGACGCTCTACGCGGACCTAGGCTCTTTCCTTCTACGTCATTTCGCCGCCATTCGTGTCCCATCAGACATTCCCAAGGTTCGCCTCATTCAGCGCCTGGCGTCGAGCGAGAACTTTCAAACAACCCACGAGCTGGTTGAGAAGCTCCAAAGGTATGACGTCTTCACACCGGAGCAGGCAGCGCTGATAGCGCGTAACGCGGTGCGCAACAACCAAGTTCGTTGGATCGTAGATGACGCGGACGTTAAAGAGTTTCTCACTCGTGTTCTGGATACTCACAGGAAGTCTATCGACGCAACGCACGCGTCGATTCTCGAGCGCTACATGAACGGAGAGGAACCTGCGTACTCATCCATCGAGCTCGATGGTGAAAAGCTTTAGCAGTGTCGGGGTGGCGTTTCGGAAGTGTGTGGTAAAGCTGATGTGTGAAGCTGACAGTCGGGCGCGAGGGTGCTGGCGAGAACTCGAATTGCAGTTCCGAGGGTGGTGTTGGCAGGGCCCGTAAGTACAATATGGTGCGTTAGGCACCGCTCGAACTAATCGCTTGCTCTATGGAAAATCGTGCCTGATCTTAGCGTTTCCGTTGCGAACTCCCCTGTCGTTGGACGGCGTTTCACGTCGGCAACCATAGGTAACCGGAAGGACGAGCGCCGCAACCATCTGCAGTTCAGGGTTTCGGGCTTTGTGATCGATTGGTACCAACTCCCGGACTTTCACGACGTCCCGATTACGGATCGCGGCGATTTCGATGGCGCTTTTGTTCCAACGAGCAAGGTGTTTGTTCGCAACGTCTCGCCAGCGTCGGTCGAGAAGGCAATGACGGTTGTCACCGATCTCTGCTGGCTGCTTCGACTCGCGTCTATGTCCGCGGTAGTCCCTTACGAAAGAGAATACGCGGGCCATATCCGCAGGTGGTCAGTGGCGGCTGAATTTCGCGATTTTCGGCCGCCGATCGACATCCACGACGGTCGTGCGGTTGAAACGTTTATCGAACAAACGTGGTTGAGGTATCGACGCTACAAGCGACCACGCCAACTTGAAGCCGTGATTGACTACCTGGTGTATGCCGCGATGTCTCAAATTCCGGTGGAGGCAAAGCTCATTTTGGTGTTCACTGCTCTTGAGCACCTTAAGACAACGTTTGCGAGGAGCGAAGGTATCCCGATTTTCAAGGGCAAATACCGTGATTTGCCGAGAGGCACGCCTCCAACCAAGAACTCACCCGTCTTGTCATTCGAGCAGCTGCTTCGACGAATGATTGGCGGTGTCCGAATGCGGGCTCCTCTGAAGGATGTCGTTCGGCTCAGGAATCGATTGATCCATACCGGTATCACTCGAAACCGTGTCACTCGAAACTTCGAGATCTATGGCGGAATTGTGTTTGTCATCCATCGTTATGTGTTTAGGCTCCTTGGCTACACCGGACCCATGATGCATCATGGCGAACTAACAACCCGTAAGCCGTAATGAGTGGCGTAGCGAACGACAGCACCAGACTCAAGGCTCAAAATCGCCAGCTGCGATCAGCTGGCCGAAGGACTCAAACGCCATGCGGAAGCGTTTTCGTTCGAGAATGCGTTTGGCTTCATCAGCTTCAACGACCGAAAGCACTCCGGTCCGAATTCCAAGTAAAAGCAGGCCGGGAGTTGTGATCAACCGGCCATCGCCAAGCCGCGCTTTTACCTCCCGCCGGAAGCGGCGCCGCTCGTCGGAGGCAATGAGCCAGCCGTGTTTTTGCGCCAGGACGAGACAGGCCGCCTCGCCGCGGCCTAGGAACGTGCGTAGTTCAGATAAGAGCTTCAGATCATCCACATCTGTGATCGACGCTATCCGCAGCACACCGGCCTCCATCGCATCATCCAACACTGTGCGCTGGCCGGCATCGATGATCTCATTGCGCGCGTCGTCCGGCATCACGAAGTCGTAGTTTGGGATAGCTACGAGCAGCGCCAGCCGGCCGATATGGATCAAGTTGATGACGATGTTGGCATCAACAACGGCAGTGTGGGGCGAGGAAGACACGGCACGGGCTATTCGGCGTCCGGGATTGCGATTTCGACACGTTCGTCGACATCCAGTCCGATCGTTTGTAGAAGCTGGTTCAATTGCTCAACGTCGAGGCGTATCATTGCGGCAAGCTCCGCTAGTTTCGATCGGCTGATTTCCTCGAGTCGGTAAGCTTCGAGTGCAAGATTTACGATGCGCCGCCGGAATTCGTTTCCATCGGTATCGTCATCGGGTTCCTGCAGGTCCAATAACTTAGCGATGCTGTCGCCCAAGCCAGATTCTTCTTGGCTCTTAAGCGTTTCGAGTTCTGAATCGCTCAGCAATTGCATATTCTTGAGCCGGTACAACGCGGCGAGCCGGCTTACACCAAAATGGTGCGCCAGGGCGGCGACTTCGTACAATTGGATATCTTGACTTTTGGGCGCCGCGCGCGTGGAAAC
The DNA here is from genome assembly GCA_050739815.1 of Pseudomonas sp. Taxonomy (GTDB): domain Bacteria; phylum Pseudomonadota; class Gammaproteobacteria; order Pseudomonadales; family Pseudomonadaceae; genus Aquipseudomonas. Next base: position 3,667 of record JBOICE010000458.1, read on the forward strand.
CTCCAGCACGCCGCTTTCGTCAAAGACGTTTGCCTTTTGACGGCTTGGTCCCCCTTTGCCGATTTGTGCTACAAACTGACGCACCCCCTCCGCCGGCATCAGGAAATTCGCGGCGAATACGTTTGCCCGAACCTCAGGTAGCTCGGCGCGGTCATCGGTACGGCTAACCGTGGCCAGACGGTTACGATCGAGCAGCGCGTGCGCATACTCGTGTGCGAAGGAGAAACGGCGCCGGACCCAGGAGTGAGCTTGGTTAGTGGCGATGAGGATGCCAATCGCTTCCTGCAGCATCGTGAGCCCGGAAACTTCATCGGGAAGATTGATGACTGCGGTGTGCAACCCCTCGCACTCAAGCAGGTCCGTAATATCGGTTAAAGGCGCAAAACCCAACCCGAGACGCCGGCGTTCCTCCTCGGCAACACGCTCACCCTGCTGCACCGCTTCCCAGCGGGTCGTGGGAACTGCTAGAGGATAGACCGCGCCCGCCTCTGCATCCCGTGCGATTCCCAGCAGCCTTTCCAGGTTTGTAACCTCGCGACCCACGGCAAGGCATTGGCGGAGCGCGTCAGCAACATGGGGCTCCCCGAGCACTTCCGGGTGCGCACGAAAGAGTGCTCCAAGCGCATCCCTGTTCTCAAAGTGATCAGCCAGCAGCTCGCCGATGTCACGACCCAACAACCTGGCCAGCTTGTCGAGCTCAAGGCTGCTGACCTCGCGATTTCCTAGCTCGATCTGCGTAATCGTCGGCCGTGAAAGCTCCATGTGCCCAGCAACATCATCCTGGGTCAGTCCGCTAGCCTCGCGTGCCTGCCGCAGGCGGGTGCCCAGCTCATTTCGCGTAATTCCCATTGATGCCCTCCCAATCCTACAGGCGGGTACCCGGCGGCACTTGCTCCACCGCCAAGGTCAAGTTACAATTTCTAACGCCCGATGTCAATTCTTGGCTTCAATCGTTAGACGCCTTGGGGAGGTAAGTTGCGAACGCACCGTAAGAATGCCGGTTCAAACGACGGCGAACCAGCCTTTAAGGACCGCGCTGAGCGAAACGGGCATGAGATCGGTCCTGGTACACGCGCGCCAGGCCAGACCGGCGTAATGGAAGTGCGTGATTTGCCTGATCCTGGCTTCCGGTCGCTCTGGGATTCGCTGGTGTTTGAGGCGGCTTTGAAGCAGCGCCTGCTTTGCCAGGCGGTCATCAACTTCACGCTCCGGCATGGGATTGACCGGGCCCACCTTCCGCTGCACGGCATCATTCTGCTGGTGGGTCCGCCGGGCACCGGCAAGACGTCGCTCGCGCGCGGGTTGGCAGCGGCGACGGCCGAGGTAATCAACGGCAGTGGCGGGTTTACTTTCATCGAAGTGGATCCGCACGCGTTGACGAGCGCCGCTCATGGTAGGAGTCAGAAGGCTGTCACTGAACTCATCGGTTCGACGATAGTCGAGTATGCCGCGCGCGGTCCGCTGATCGTGCTGTTGGATGAGGTCGAGACCATCGCTGCTGACCGGAGAAAGGTGGGCTTCGAGGCCAACCCAATCGACGTTCACCGTTCGACCGACGCCCTCCTTGCTCAGCTGGACAATGTGGCTGATCACTCACCGAACATCCTGTTTGTTGCTACAAGCAATTTTGCCGGGGCAATCGACCCTGCATTGATATCCCGGGCCGATCTTGTTCTCACAGTGCCGCTGCCCGGCCCGGAAGCGTGCAGTCAAATCCTTACCAGTACAATCGAAGCGGTGGGCCGGCGTTTTCCCCGGGTTTCCGAAATCACGACCGATCGCGACTTCGCAACAGTTGCCCAGGCCGTGCACGGCTTGGATGCTCGGCGCATTCGCAAGTTGGTGGCCACGGCATGCACGTATGACAAGCAGACCGCACTTGATCCGAGCAGGCTTTCGATACGCGATCTCCTTCGCGCTGCGCAGGACGCACACTCGGAACTCGCCGCGATTGCTGAAAGAGGAACCAAATGACGGTCATCTCCAGGACAGTTGCCGCGACGCCGGAGCGGCCAGCATCCGCGGCGTGGCGGGTCATCGTCGACCTGCTTGCGCCCGAGGATTGCGCTGATCGGACGGAGTTGATGAGCGTCAATGGAATTGCAAGTTGCCTCATCGCTGATGAAGCTCCGGTGGATGATCCGATTACCGTGCACGGGTCAGGTCCCCGGATCCGCATTTACTGCGTCTATGGTGAAGATGCAGTCACTGGTGAAGGCGTAAACGAGGCACCATTCACGTTCTCACCTGTGGACGGGGACTGGCGCATGTCGTTCCCCTGTCATCCTGATGATCTGCCTTGGGTCGCCGCTGCATTGGCGAAGCGTTCCACCCGGATAACCGCGCGGGCATTGGGTGCGGAAGTCGGAGAGTCGGCAACGAGCTCCGGCCAGCAGCGAGCTGTGCCCAGCGTAGACAAGGAGGCATTTCTCCGATCATGAGCACGATCGTAATGGTCAACACGTACGTCTACGCGGTGACGTACGTAACCGACAAGCTTCTCACATCCATCAGGACTATCATTCGGGCCAGTGGATTGGACCCGGCGAAGCTGTCTGATGAGTGGGAGACTCTGGAGCGCGGGATCAGTACGTGGTTGCGATCTGAACATCTCGAGCAGGTGCACCTCGAAGTATTCAACCCCGCGAATGACCGCTTGGTTGGCCGTTGGGATTTCGAAATCTACTACGGCTTCTCTGGTGATGGCGCCTTCTGGGTTGATCCTGATGCCATCAAGTACCACATCTTGAAACAAGGGGTGTGGCCATTGAGCTGTAGCTATCGGATTGTGACAACAACGAAGCCGGGCAGGGCGGACGTCGCAGGGTGGAGTAACACCACGCTCAGATCCACTGTCGGGTTCGTCAAGCAGAGTATCGGCACGACCATCGATGGCAGCGGACTAAGTACCGGAACCGGTTACTGGAGGAAGATACAGTAATGCTCTCGATTCATGACGCATTTCGGAAATTTCGCAGCAGACTCGAGCTGACAAACAAGGAACAAGAGGACGCATCACGCCGGCAGAAGGATGTTCGGCGGGTGATGGACGAGTCGTTCGACATTCACCGCGACTTCCTGACCGGGTCATACGCGCGCTGGACCAAGACAAAACCACTTAAAGATGTCGACATCTTCTGCATTCTTGGCAGGTCACATGGCGACTACCGATCCAAGCGGCCTTCGGTGCTTCTGTCTGACGTTGAAAAGGCACTCGCCAAGGAATTCGGGAGTGAGAACGTCTCGCAACAACGTCGGTCCTGCACCGTGAACTTCGGTGTCGCAGCAGTTGAGGACGATACTGGGGACCGCGTGATGAGCTTTGATGTGGTGCCAGCTTTTGCCTCGAATGGCCACTATGAGATTCCTGACACGGCCACAGTATCAGGCTGGACAAGAACGGACCCAGAAATCCATGCTGAACGTGCGGTCAACGCGCAGAAGGCCTATGACGGCGAGTGGAAGGGCCTGGTTCGAATGATGAAGAAGTGGAACAACCACCAAGACAAGCCCATCAAACCATCTTTTCTGATAGAAGTAATGGCCCTAGAAATCCTCCATCCTCCGTGGGGTGGTGATTATCGGCGCGAGATGCTCGGCTTTTTCGCAACGCTCGCGGATCGTATTGATGAAACGTGGGCCGATCCGGCAGGCCTGGGTCCACCGGTAAGCGATCGAATGGACGCCCAGATGATTGCGCATGCGCGGCGCGAGCTCCGGGATGCCCAGTCGAATGCGGAGCTCGCCATGCGGTTGGAGCGCGAAGGCAAAAACGGGGATGCTTTGAGAGCATGGCGGAAACTGTTCGGTCCGCTGTTCCCGCTCTCATGAAGTGAGGCACGCTGAGCTGATCATGGCGACGAACCGAAACCGGAAGAAACCGCGCAATCAGGAGTTGCCTCCGGCTAGCACCCTGGCCGAGAAAGATCCAGCCACCAACCGCTTGCGTGAACTGTACGGTAGCCTGCAGAGGCAACTCATGGCCGACCTTGAAGGGGCCAGGAGCGCGAACAAGAACGCGGAAGCCAAAGGCGGTGCGTCAGAGGAGACATGGCTCGGCCTGCTTGAGCGTCACCTTCCGCACAGGTACCGCGCGGTGAAGGGGATAGTAGTCGATTGCAATGGCGACGAGAGTCATGCAATCGACATCATCATTCATGATCGACAATACACGCCGCTGATTTACAACATGAGAGGGAACCCTTATGTGCCTGCGGAGAGTGTATATGCGGTGATCGAGGCAAAACAGCAGTTCGACAAAGGCCTCATTGAGTATGCCGGTGAAAAGGTCGAGTCCGTACGCAAGCTACACCGGACGAGCGCCACTATCCCTTTCGCCGCCGGCAGCTACGAAGCAAAGCCGCCATTCAGTATTCTGGGTGGCATCGTCGCGTACGGTAGCGACTGGACTCCCCCGTTCGGGGATGCATTCCGCAGGGTCATTTCTGAGTTACCGTCAACGCGGCAGCTCGATATCGGGATCTGCGCAATTCACGGCTGCTTTGAAGCAAGCTACCCGATGGGCAAGGCAGAAATCGAAGTGTATCCGGCGGAGCACGCCCTCGCCGCGTTTCTGATTCGCTTGTTGGCCAGACTGCAGGCCCTTGGAACGGTCCCCGCTATTGACTATAACGTTTACGGACGGCTACTACGGCCGTAGCTGACGGTCGCGGACTACAACGTCCCTGATATTCGCGGGCGTCGGCGCTTTGGCGTTCTCAATGGGAGTTCAAAGGTGAGAGCGGACTTGCTGGATCAATATGAGAGGCAAGTAGAGGTTCAGTATCAAGGCGAGAAGTATCTAGTGCGCGACAACGGCGCCATCTGTCGAACAAGTCGATCGGGGCATCCGAAACGGAAACTCGATGATGACTGGACCTTCGGCCGACCCAGTGCTTCTAAGGGCTACATGCTTTGTGGCTCCCACGTTGTGCACCGAATCGTCGCCCTCGCTTTCCATGAGCAGCCGTCCAAGCAGCACGTCGTTGATCACATTGACACCAACCGCCGAAACAACCGTGCAGATAACCTGCGTTGGGTCACGCGGCTAGAAAACCTGCTCTTGAATCCGATTACATTGGCGAGGATTGTTCGTGCATATGGAACTTTGGATGCGTTCTTCAAGGATCCCTCTGCAATCAAGGATCCCTCTGCATTCGGCGAACGCGATCCGGACTTCAGCTGGATGAGGACGGTTACTA
>JBOICE010000459.1:0-7686 GCA_050739815.1 Pseudomonas sp.
GTGCAGCGGTGATAGAGGCCGAACGGATCGACCCAACCCTCTGGCAGTGGCTTCGCAGTGGCGCCAGGGCCAAAGAATTTCGGCATATCCAGGCCCGCGGTGGTGTGCTCACCCTCGGGGCAGAGTACGGCGACCCAAATGTTTTCGTCGTTGTTGACAGTGGTGAGATGGCCGGCCAGTTGCTCGATCATCTCCGGGGAGAAGGCGTTAATCTTGCCGACGTTATCGACGGATATGACGGCGATGTGGTCTTCGACAACCATCCGAACTTCGCCAGGTTTGTTCTCGTCACTCATGATTTAGTCCTTCAATCTCGGGCTGTTAAAAAGCACTGCGGTTGCACATGGGGACGCATCCCGCGCAACGTCATGCCACTCCGCGGGCGTGGTGTTTCCAATAAGGTTCGCGAATGAGGCGCCGAAGCACCTTGCCGGTGGCATTGCGAGGAAGGTCTTCCACGAAGTCGACGGACTTTGGAATTTTGAAACCGGCGACCTTGCCTCTCGCGTAAGCGATCAGATCCTCTGTTGTCAGGGATGCGTCGGGCTTCAGCACAACAACGGCTTTAACTGCTTCGCCCCACTGTTTGTCCGGGACGCCAACTACCGCTACATCGGCAATGGCCGGATGGCCGTAGAGGATGTTCTCGACTTCGGCGGGGTAAACGTTTTCCCCTCCAGTGATGATCATGTCCCGCTTGCGGTCGTAGATGTAGAGAAACCCACGCGCATCGACATAGCCCATATCACCGGTATGAAACCAGCCGTCTTGGATGACCGAGAGCGTTTCTTCTTTACGGTTCCAGTAGCCATTCATGACTTGCGTCGAGCGGCAGGTGATCTCTCCGATGTCACCTGCCGGCAGCGATTGACCAAATACGTCGATGACGCGAATTTCGACACCCGCCGTGGCTTTGCCGCAGGACAGGGCAAGGTTTTCATTGCCCTGCGAAATTTCCTGGTGATCTTCGACCGTCAGGTAGGTAATCGGGCCAGATTGTCAATCAGCATCCAAAACTTTCCAGGTAACAGCGTCCAAAAGTTTCCAGTTGCTCAGGTGCTTTTCACCGCTTTTTTGCGCTGTTTGAAACGGAACGAATCGTTGCCTGTTTCGAGGATGTCGCAGTGGTGAGTGATGCGGTCTAGCAGTGCTGTGGTCATCTTGGCGTCGCCGAAAACGCTTACCCACTCGCCGAAGGACAGGTTGGTGGTGATGATCAGCGAGGTCTTTTCATAGAGCTGGCTGATCAGGTGAAACAGCAACGCACCGCCTGAATCCGGGAAGGGTAAATAGCCCAACTCGTCGAGGATCACCGCATCCATATGCAGTAATTGTTTGGCCAGGTTACCAGCCTTGCCTTGCTGCTTTTCCCGCTCCAGCTGATTGACCAGATCCACGGCGTTGTAGAAACGTACTCGCTTACCCTGATGGATAGCCTCTACACCCAGCGCGGTGGCCAGGTGGGTTTTGCCAGTGCCGGTACCGCCGACCAGAATCAGGTTATGTGCGCTGTCCATGAAGGCACTGCTGGCCAGTTGCTGGATCTGTCCGTGATCGAGCGGGGTTTCCTGCCAGTCGAAGCTGCTGAGATCGCGATGGATCGGGAAGCGGGCGGCCTTGAGTTGATAGCGCAAACTGCGCACCTGACGATCCGCTTGCTCGGCCTCGATCAGCCGATCCAGCCAGACCTCCGGGCGCGCAGGCTGGCGGGCAGCCTCGGCCTGTAGCTCCAGTAAGGCGCTGGCCATGCCGTACAGGTGCAGCACTTTCAGATGAGCAACGCGATCAATGGACATTGTGCGTACCCCGCAGTTGTTCGTAGCGCTGGCAGTCCGCGAGCGGCTCGACCCGTAGCTGTAATTGCTCGGGCAAGGTCAGCTGTGGCGGACGCGGCGGGGCGATCAATCGGCGCAGTTCATTCATCACCAGCGAGCCGCTAACTACGCCGCACTCCAGCGCCAACTCGCAGGCCACTTGCAGCGGCTCCAGACCGACGTCGCGAGCGATCAGCAGCAACTCGACAAAGGCGCGGTCACCGCGTGGCTGCTTGAGCATCCGCTCACGTACCTGCTTGATCGAAGCCGGCAAGTCCCACGCCACGAAGGGCACACCGTTGCGCAGTGCACCAGGTTTCTTCTCCAGCACCGGCAAGTAATGCCAGGGGTCGCAGATCAACTGATCACGACCAAAGCGCCGTAGATGTTCGGCGATCACCTGACCAGCCGCGACGATGCGCACTTCAGTCGCGCTACAGCGTACGGAAACGGCCTTGCCTGCCCACTCGGCGGGAGCGCTATAGCGGTTACGATCAACCCGCACCAGGCAGGTACTGGAAACGCGCAGCATCTGCTCGACATAGCCGTCGAAGGTGGCGCTGATCGCGCGCAGGTGTGGCTGTTCGCGGGCAAAGCACTCGGCAATGCACTGACTGGTTTCAGTGGGATGCTTGCGCTGGGCCAACTCCCGACAGCGCATGGCCAGCCAGTCGTTCAAATCAGCAAAGCTGGCAAAGCGTGCCAGGGGCGTGAACAGCCACTCTCGCACGTTGCCGACCTGATTCTCGACCTGGCCTTTTTCCCAACCCGACGCCGGCGTGCAGGCCACCGGCTCGAACAGGTAATGATTGGCCATGGCCATAAAGCGCCGGTTGAAGGTGCGCTCCTTGCCGACCAGAATCGCCTCCACCACCGCCTTAAGATTGTCGTAGATGAGCCGCTGCGGCACGCCGCCAAAGAAGGTAAAGGCGCGGCTATGTGCATCGAAAACCATCTCCTGCGTCTCGCGCGGATAGGCCGCTACGAACATCTTCCGGCTGTAGCTCAGGCGAAAATGCGCGACCTTGACCGTTTGCACCACGCCCGCAATCTCGACCTGCTCGTGACTCCAGTCGAACTGGCAAGCATCGCCAGGCGCGAATACCAACGGTACAAACGCCTGCGTAGCCGCCGGGTTGGTCTTGCAGGTTTTCCACTGTTTCACGAAGCGCTGCACGCTGTCATACGCACCGCGATACCCCTCGACCTGCAAACCCTCATACAACCGCCGAGCCGTGCGCCGCTGTGCCTTGGGCAGGTGTCGCTCGGTCGTCAGCCAGGCTTCGAGTGTGGATTGGAAATCGCCCAGCTTGGGCGCGGGTTGCTGCTGGCGTTCGTACACCGGCGCAGCCGTGCTGTGCAAATGCTTGCGAACGGTAGGGCGGGAAAGGTTAAGGCTGCGCGCAATGGCGCTGATGCTCTCGCCACTGACCAGATGCCGCCGCCGGATCTCGGCAATGATGTCCATCGATAACACCCCAGACTCTCCGGCCAAAAGACCGGATGGTTGCACACACCGGGGTGGAAACTATTGGACGCTGTTTACCCCGGGAATCTGGAAAGTTTTCCACGCTGTTTCACAAACACAGGCGCACAAAGCTGGTACAGCCTGGAACGAAATCCTGCTGTTGGCTGACCGTAACAGCAACGTCAACTTGCTCAATCATCGCGTACGGGAAATGCGTATGACGGATGGTGAGCTTGAGCAAGCTGCCGAGAAGGTTATCCAGGTGAGTAATGACAGAGGGTATTCTCGGCAACTCGCACTCTGCCCTGCCGATATCAGCAGTTCGGCAAATCCTCTGGCACTGCGTAGTCAGGTGCAGAACACTGTTCCTGTTCAACCTTCAGTGGCCGTTCCTGCTCTGACGGCATCGGAACCAACCCCCAAAAAAATGACCGTAGCAGAGGGTGTGAAACTCTGGCTGCGCGTGTCGAACAGCGATAAAGCGTCAACTGCGGATTTCGGTGAACGTGACCGGTCGTTTCGCTAACACGTGACCGATACTTTCACGCCGGTTGCGCGGGAGTTGGATTGTAGTCGCATCGGTCACGATGCCGCTGCTTCCTCCGTGTTTTTCCGGCGCAGTGACTCGCCTTTCATGACGATTCGGTAGGCGTTATGCACCAGGCGATCCAGCAAGGCGTCGGCCAGTGTCGGGTCGTTGATCCAGGCGTGCCAGTGATCTACCGGTAGCTGGCTGGTGAGGATGGTCGAGCGGTTGGTGGCACGATCATCGATCACTTCCAGCAGGTCATGCCGGGCGTTTTCTTCCAGTGGCGCCAGGCCCCAGTCATCCAGGATCAATACGTCGACTTTGGCCAATTGCTGCAACGTGCGGCCGAAACTGCCGTCGCCATGGGCGATGCGTAACTGTTCCAGCAGGCGCGGGGTGCGTAGATACAGGGTGCTGTAGCCTTGGCAGCAGGCCTGATTGCCCAAGGCGCAGGCAAGCCAGGTTTTGCCCACGCCGGTCGGGCCGGTCAGCAGCAGGTTGTGTTGTTGGCGAATCCATTCGCCGCTGGCCAGGCTGGCGATCAGACGTTCGTCCAAGCCCCGACTCTGACGACGATCAAGGTCTTCCAGGCAGGCGCCGCTGTACTTGAGCTTGGCCTGTTTGCGCAGCCGCTCCAGGCGCTTGTTGTCGCGCCAGGCCAGTTCACGATCCAGCAGCAAGCCCAGCCGCTCATCGAAGCTCAAGCTGTGACAGGCCGGCAGCGTCCACTGTTCTTCCAGTGCGCGGGCCATGCCACTCAGGCGCAGGTGGTGCAGTTGGCTCAGGGTGTGATGGGTCAGCATTGAACAGCTCCTTGTGGGTGTAGTAATCCGCGCCGCGCAGGTTTTCGTGGCCGCTGGCGGGTGTTGCCGTGGTCACGATCTTGGGCAGCGGTTGTTGGTCGAGGCCTTGTTTGAGCAGGTTGCGCACGGTGCGGCCGTTGAGCGCACGCAGTTGCACCGCCCGCTGGGACGCCGCTTCCAGGCGTGCCTTGCCGTACTGGCGCGCCAGCGAGAGCAGGCCCAGACAGGATCGATAGCCCATTTCGGGATGGGGTTTGTGGGTCAGTTGGTGTTCGGCGATCTGGCGGGTGCAGGGGCCAATCGACGCGCCCCAGTCGAGCAACCGCTGCGGTGTCCACTCGCGATGGGCCTTGTGCGAGGCCGGCATGTGTTCGCTCTGGGTGCTGTAAACGCCCCGGCGCTGCACGCGTAGATGGCTGGCCACCCGCCGATTGCCGTGCAGCACTTCGACGGTGTGTGCGCTCAGGCGCACATCGACGCTCTGCCGGGCCAGCGCCGAGGGCACGCTGTAGAAGCTGCCGTTGACCTCGATGTGGTAGTCGATATTGACCTTGCAGCGCTTGAAGGTGGCCACCTGGTAAGGCTGCAAGGGCAAAGGCCGCAGCAGCGGTTGATCAAGCCGCTCGAACCAGTCCCGGCGACAGCCATCGAGCTTCTTGAAGGGCCGCCGATTGAGGTCTTCCAACAACACGGCAATCGCCTGGTTGAGCGCATGCAAGCTGAAGAACTGCTGGTGACGCAGGCGCGCCATGATCCAGCGCTCGACAATTTGCACCGCCACTTCGGCCTTGGCCTTGTCCTGCGGTTTACGTGGCCGCGCCGGCAGCATCACCGTGCCGTAATGCTTGGCACACTCCAGCGCAGCGCGGTTCAGACCCGGCTCATAACGATCCGGATCGCTGATCAAGGCGCGCGGATTATCCGGGACGATCATCTCCGGCACGCCGCCCAAATAGTCGAGCGCCTGACTCAGGGCCGTCAGCCAATCCACCTGGGTTTCCCCCGGCGTGGCGCAGGCATAGGTGTAGTTCGAAGCCCCCAAGGCGGCGACAAAGATATGCGCCCGCGAGATCTCCCCGGTGGCGCGATCAATCACCGGCAGCGTCGGCCCGGCGTAGTCGATAAACAACTTCTCGCCCGCCACATGCTGCTGGCGCATGGAGCGTTTGAGGCTTCTGGCGTAACGCCGGTAGTGCTCGACGAACTGGGTGTAGCGGTAGGTGGGCTGTTCAGGGTGAGCGGCCACGTACTCCTCCCACAGCAGCTGCAGGGTGACCCCCTTGCGCCGTAGTTCGCGGTGCAGGCCGATCACCTCCGGCAACACCCGCTCACCGCGCGTCAGCTGCACCTTGGACGCCGGCAACAGCGCTGCCGTCAGGGCCGCCTCGTCCAGCACGGCCAACGCCGGCCAATCCAGGCCCGTGCGGCTGGCCGCCGAGACGTATTTGCTGACGACGCCCTTGGACAACTGCAAGGCCCGAGCAATCTTTTCGTGAGAGAGGCCGGCCTCAAACTTCAGACGCAGACATTCTTTGATATTACGCATGGCTACTCGCTGCGCCGCCATCCCTCTACTCCCCGAAATCGGGTGAGGGTGGCGCTCGCGTCAGGTCATGCGCAACACAGGTGAAAGTGTTTCGCTAAGCCGTGACCGACGATTTCGGTAAGCCGTGACCGCCTGTTTCGGAGCAGGCTGTAAATCGGTCACGTTGTTAGCGAAATGAGCGGTCACGCGTTAGCGAAATGGCCGGTCACGATGAACCGAAACAGGCGGTCACGATGGGCCGAAATACGCAGGTGGCCGAATGTTCATGGAATAGCAGGCCGGATGGTCGTGCAATCCGCAGTCATGTGCTCGAACGCCTGCCAGCAGCGAAAAGCGTCGAGGTCTACGAAGCGTTGCTGCCATGGAACTGTCTATCGGCCATGCCAACCTGACAGCCCGGCCTCGTCAACGGAAGACGGGGTTTATGGAGCGCTTACGGCGTAAAAAAGGTCTAGCCATTGATCACGGCCAGGAGGCGGGTGGGGTACTGGCATTTAGCCAAAATCAGGGAAACTTCTTCAGGATTCTCTAGGAGTTCTTCGAGACTCATCCACCATTGGCCCAGCCACTTCGGAAATGCTCCAGGGCGTAGGCACTTCACGGAATCGGCACATGGAAAGGATGACGGTTATGAAGCACATCCTCCTGAACTGGCGCAGACGGTGAACCACCTTGCCGGTGTCGCCTCGGTCTTTGTGATGAAGCAGACCGACCTAGTTTTGAAGAACAGAAAATATAGCTGTCTGAATCGCCCTCACTTCCTGGCCCCCTTGGAAGGTCTCCTTTTGGCCGATTTCAGCCGTGCGCTGACCGGCTGCATTGGGTAGGCCTCACCAGTCTGGGCCATCCAGCGTGCTGGTCAAGTCGTATGCAAATGGGTGGTCAAGTCCATGCAATTACGCAGCCCTGGGCTCTCGTATGGTAATCAGGTCCCTGGCACCCAATATATTGCTTCACAAAATGTCCTTCCGAATTGGAACGTAGGAGCGGCCTCCCATTGCAGCACTTTGGCCGGGAGGTCCTTCCCATTGCCGTGAAACTCCTGTTTTGGCTAATAATAATTCCGGTTCTACCCCGTCACTCATGAACTTTTCCAGGTTCCACTCGAAATGCTCCACCAATGCAGTCCATGCTTGACTAGGAACCGTGGTTAATAAATTTAAGCTCGTTATGTTGGGTGTTCGCTTAAGGCGGTGCATTTCAGAAATCACCCAAATCACTCGTCTGAGGCGGAAGTGCCAAAGCGATTCGAGATTTTTTTCCAACTGAGCTGTTACAAGAGGGAAGGCCAGCTTTCGCTCACGAACATTGGGAACTATTTTTTTAGGAAGCAGAGACAGCATATTACCAAGATTAACCCTGACTTGCTTTTTACTAATACTGTAGAGCTTAATCACCCCGCGTTGGATAACATCCGCGAACTCTTGGTCGCGATCATCAGCCAGTGTATTAGCTTTTAACCCATTTATGTTTGTTGATCTAAGCTTTGCATCGAGCCACGACTTGTCATTAGCGTAGAGCCAAAG
>JBOICE010000460.1:0-14506 GCA_050739815.1 Pseudomonas sp.
CCATTCTTGCCAAGGAACTGGCTCATTATACCCGTCAGACTACCGGTGCGCTCTTTTCTGCTCGCTATCCCTGTCGCAGTTTACCTTCGGACCCTCGGTGCGCAGCTACACTCGTATTAGGAGAACCGACGTTAATCTCGTAGTCCTCATGCTCTGCAATAAGTCGACTGACCTTCGCTGCATTCCCCAATCGCAATGCAGCCGTTAATTCGGTCAACGCCGCCATTGCGGCCGCTGCGTCTTCCCCTCCGACAGGGCAGTACCAGTGAAAATCTGAGCATGACCCGTCCTGCAGGTTATCGTGACAGGAATTGAAGCCGGAGCATTTGTAGCAATCCTGGCCTATAACTTCCTGCATGCGACGGCCGTGGCGCCCCGTCGTGAAACCGCGGGGTGTATCAGTTGCGCTGCCGGTCGGCTCAAAACCATCGGTTTCGCCCGTCCACGTGGCTGGTTGATTCAGCTCGGGAGCTTCCAACAGCCGGCAGAACCAGCCGTCGAAGCCGCCAACAAACTCATGCTGGTCGTCCTCGGGATAGTCATTGCACGCTCCGCAGTCCGGGCGATAGCCCGATACTGGCAAGCTGCTCGTGCCAGACACCCCCGGCGCTTCTCTAGGCTGGTGATGCGGCGCGCTGCTCGCGGAAACGAACATCATGCACGCGGCCAGCAGCAGACCGTGACGAAGCTTTCCGCTTCGGACCAGCGTTTCAATCGACCTCATGTTGCCTCCAGTGATGGTTATTGACGTGCAATGAAACGCAATTCCCAAACGTCCGTATAGAGAAATCCGTCTGCGTCCTCATTGACTCGAGTGATCAGGTTTCCCTGGTAGAAACCGGCAATGATTCCTGGCAGCCGCCGACTCGCAAGGAGACGTCCGGTCGACGAATCGATGACCTCGATCACTGTTTCGAAGTATCTCTGCCTGGCATCATGCGATAGAACAGGACGGTTGCTCTCCATGCGGGCGTCTGCCGGAGGTTGGCCCGTCTGCTTCCAATCCCCTGCCGCCGTTTGCACAAGAGTCCACAGCCGGCCTGAAGGATCTTCAGTCACTCCTAGCAGGCGTGGGCTGGGACGTACTTCATCCGGCCTCCCAGCGCGCCTCGTTTTCCACGGCTGGAACCAATCCACAATTCGACGTACCGTCTGCCGTTGCAGACCGTTCGGCGTCCAGCGCTCGATCTCATAGCGATTCACGGGCGCGCTCCAAATGCTGTTTCCATTGCCGATGGCAATCGAACGGAGCCTTGAGTCACTCTCCCCAGGCAAAACCACTGTCGCCGGATCTGCGCCGAAGGACATGATCACCGCCCCTGTTCGCTCGATCACGTGGATCGGCAATCCGATCCTTTGGCGCGTGCGCAAAGTAAGCGCGAGCGCTACTCGACCATCCCTCAGCAGGGCGACTCCACCCAGATTGGGAACGCCGGGAATTCGCGCACGACTGATAATCTTGCCCCCGGGAGAGAGCCTGGTCATCCGTGCGGCGCCACCCTCAAACACGAAAAGCGTATCTGCAGGGCCGATCATCAGATTACGGATGCTCTGAAACTCGTTCGGTCCCAGCCCAGCCTTTCCCATGCTTCGTACGAACCGTCCACCTGCGTCGTAGATCGCGAGCGTTCCCGGTTCACTGGTTGGCGCCAGATAAAAAAAACCGCGGCTGTCGCGCGCGATCCGGGGCCCCTGCACGACGAGAATCGGATCGGATGCGTTGCCCAGCCGCGCGACTCTTCGCAGTTCGATCGAACAGCCTTTACAGCCGGTGGTGCCACGCACTTCCACTACCGCCGGAGCCTGTGCCCACGCAGTATGCAAGGCCGCCGCATGAAGGATGACCACCGTCACTATTCTCATAGAGTCGCAACCCTGTCTGGTCTTGACCAGGCCAGCACGAAAGGCCGTCAATTGTAACACTCAGCTTCCATGCAAACTGCGAGTGATGTGCTGCAAGTGATGTGCTGCGAGTGATGTGCTGCGAGTGATGTGCTGCGAGTGATCGGTAATGTTCTGACGCGATTGTGTCAAGGGTTATGAGCCTCCAGTGTGTATGAGCCTCCAGTGATTTCCAGGTGAAATCGCCAGCGTCGCGTGGCGTGTAAGGTTGGCTGCCACCGATGTGGCATGGAATCTCGGCTTGGACCAGCAACGACCAGCGCGTATCGAACGTGTCCGCTCGGACACCATCGCTCGCAGCCCGTGTGTCTGGCGGTCCACGATTCCGCTTCCAGTCGCCCAGACCGGCGCACTCACCTGACCTCGTAAAGCCCGTCCCCAGAATGACTTTCAGCAGTGATGCTGCACCCGCCGCCGCCGGACATGTCTTTGCCTTTTCCTGGAACCGCAACGCAACGCGCTGCCCGGCGCTCAGCGCCGAAAGCTCCGTTCAACAGCGCCCGCAGGCGCAAGGAAAAGGGGGAGGGAAATGTCGAGGATCAATGGCAGCAACCCGATCGTTGGCCGCAGTGCAATCGTTATTGCCGCCCTGCTGGCAGCGTGCGGTGATGACCTGCCGCAGACCGCAAGCGAGGATGAAGGTGTCATGCTCGCGCAGGCGACACCGCTCGGCGAACCGATCACCACGAACACCGAGACGCCGAAGCTGACCAACGTCACTTACAAGGATGCGGAAGCGGTTTTTCGCAAGGGCCGCTATCAGGAAGCCGCGGAGATGTTCGGCGTGTACGTGGAAATCAAACCGGATGATGGCTTCGGTCACTACATGCTGGGTTTGTCGGCGTGGAAGTCCGGCGATCGCGGTCGTGCCGAGCAAGCGCTCGTGCGCGCGGTCGAGCTGGACAGCAGCAGTGTCAAGGCGCGCACGAACCTGGGGCGCGTATTGCTCGAGCAGGGTCGTCCCGCCGATGCATTGCCGCACATCGAGAAGGCAGTCGACCTGAAGCCGGACTCGCATGAAACCTGGCGGGTGCTGGGCAACGTGAAGGGCCAGCTAGGCATGGGCGAGGAAGCGATTGAGGCGTATCGGCAGGCGCTGCTGCTGAACGACCAGGACGCCTGGTCGATGAACAACTTTGGCCTGGTGCTGATTCAGCAGGGTCGACACGAGGAAGCGCTGCAGCCGCTGGCACGCGCCGTCGAGCTGGTGCCCACTTCGCCGGTGTTCCAGAACAACCTCGGCATCGCGCTCGAGCGGTGCGGTTACGAGGGCAGCGCAAAAAAGGCGTTCGCTTCGGCAGCCGAAGCGGACAGCAGCTACACGAAGGCGAAAATCAGCCTGGAGCGTGTGTCGACACGACTGGGTGACACGGAAGGTGAGATGGTCGACCTGGCTGCGTACGCACGCAGCTTTGTCGAAGAGATCGAACGCTGGCGCGCCACCAGTCCGTCGGCCTCGGTTCGGTAATGCCGGCTGTAGAGCGATTCCGAATGGCCCCGCAGTGACGATGCTGCGGGGCCGTTCGACATCATGCACCTCCGCCGTCGCTCACCGTTCGACGTCCGCCTCGCGGAGACATTCCGCCCAATGTGCTGCGCAGATCAACTCGGTGCGTTATGTTGACGCCTCAACTTTCACTCGCCACCACGGGGAGGACCCATGGCCAGGGTCGTACACTTCGAGATTCCGTTCGATGACAAAGAGCGCGCGATGAGATTCTACACCGACGCGTTCGAGTGGCAGCTGACCGACATGCCGCAGATGAATTACGTCATGGCGCAGTCTGCACCGGTTGATGCGTCGCAGCTGCCGACCGAACCAGGCGCCATCAACGGTGGTCTGTTCCTGCGACCACAGGAAGCGCCCAATCCCACGATTTATGTCGATGTGCCATCGATCGACGACGCGATCCGGAAGGTGCAGGCCGCGGGCGGGAAAGTGGTCACACCCAACACGCCGATTCCGGGGATGGGCGCCTATGCTCGCGTGTCCGACACGGAAGGCAATGTGATCGGTCTGTTCCAGACTGCGTAACGATCCGAGCTGCAACATCGGAGCGAAGACGCTGTGCAGCCGCAGGGTTTCCGCCCCGGAGAATCGACGTTCGAGGCCCTGTGTTACCTTTGTTTGGTTTCCGCCTCGAATTCCATTCTTGCACGCGCTGTCAGCACGCCCGCTCGCGCGACGAATCGATTCTGCTCGAAGACCGTCGCTACCGGTACAGGCTGTTGCGCGATCGAGCGGCCAATCGCAATCAGCTCCGCAACCATGACCGGCCGCACCTTGCGTGCAATCGCAATCATCGCGGTGATCGTCTCCAGTCTTGCCGGTTCGGCGGCACGCAGCTGGGTGAGCCGGCCAAGTGCCTGCGCGCCGCCGCCGTTCAGGGCAAGCAGGCGTGCCTCGGCTTCGCGTACCAGCGGGTCGGCGCGTCCGGAGTCGCGCACCGGGCCCAACCACGCTTCCGCCTGCGCGGGCTGGTTGTCGCGAATGGCCAGCAGCGCAAGCTCGGCTCGCGCGCGCAGGTTCTGTGGCTGCAGGCTGTCGGCTACCAGGCGGTACGCGCGGCGCGCAGTAGCGGGCTCACCGCTAAGGCGCGCGTGTTCGGCGCGTAACAGGATTTCCTCGATGTGGGTTGCAGCGGCCTTTATCCGCAGCGTGCCAACGCGGTCGAGCGCACGCTGCGCACCCACGATGTCCCCAGCGAACAGGCTGTAGCGGGCCAGTGCGATGTGGGCAACGTAGGATGAAGAGTCGCGCTGCAGGTAACGAGTGATGACTTCAGCCGCACGCTTGTGGTCGTGCGCGCTCAACACGTAATTGTCGGCCAGGTCGGCGTAGCCATTGAACTGGTCCGGTGCCAGTGCGATCGCACGTGTGTGCCACGCCGCGGCACGTGTGTAGTCGCCGCGCAGCCGTGCAATGCCCGCCTCCAACCCAAGAATGTCCGCGCCCTCGCCGTACCGGTTCAATATCCAGTTGGCTTCGCGCTCGACCGTGTCGAGGATATCCGGTGCACGCATGTTGAGCCGGTTCAGCAGCGCCTGCACCGCGAGCGGCCGATAACTCGCCTGCGCATTGATCTGCTCCAGAAACGCGTACATACGCGGATCCAGTTCACGCAGGCGGTCACGTGTGTTGCCGCTGGTGCCGCCGCGCGTTTCTTTGTTCCGGCTGATGAACGCCTCGTACGCCTGTGCGAGGTATTCGTTTGGATTGCTTCCGGCGTAGGAGTCCAGCATGCGCCGCTCGCGCCTCGCCGCCTGGTACAGCGCATGGATGGTGTCCCGCTGCGCGGGCGAGAGCACAGCATGGACCTGATGCATGAACTCGAGGGCCAGGATGTTGTACCGTTCCAGCACGACTTCGCGCGTCAACTCCTCACCCGAAACTGCATTCCGGCCGCCCTGCCCTTTTACATCATCCCACAACCGCCCATCGAAACTGCGGCGGCCACGGCTTTGGGCTGTGCCGCGCCAGTTCCACAATCGATGGTGGAAAGGCAGCAGGTAGTGCGAGCCACCGGACAGGGAAACGATCGGGACGTAGTTGCTGAGCGGCGCTACCGACAACAGCACGATCTTCTGCAGCGCGTTGTCCAGCCGGTTGAAATCAGTGAACACATCACGCAGCCGTTCCGGCTCCTCCGGGCGGGGCAGCACCTGAAAACGCGCCAACGCCTGGAGGTTGCGCGGATCGCGCTGCATCCGGATGTGTTTGTCCGATTCACTGACACCGTAATGCGCGAGACCGAGACCGGGGTGGTCGCGGGTGATGTCGAGGAAGCGCTGAAACGCCGTGTCGAAGCGGCCGCGATAGTAGTACGCGCTGGCGATGCCCAAACGCGCGATCGCAAGACCGGGATGCGTCTTCAGAACGTCATTGAACGCGGCTTCCGCACGATCGTATTCACGCAGGAGCAGCAGGCTGTCGGCGGCATCCAGCCGGCGTGCCAGGTCCGCCGGCACGGAATCGTCTTCCAGCGTCGGGTAACGGCCATAACTCTTGAGCGCACCACCATTGCCCAGCGCGCGGTGTGCTTCGATATGCACCGGATCCAGGGCGAGCACTGCAATCAGCCGGGTGTACGCGCCCTCCACATCGTCTCTCTCGCGGCGAATCCGGCTGACCGCGAGTTGTGCACCGGTGGAAAGTGAGTCCAGCTCGAGCGCGCGGTGTGCAAACTTTTCACGGGCAGCCTGATCGAGCGCACGCAGGTACAGCTCGGATTTGAGCAGGTGTGCAGGTGCATACATTGAATCGCGGGCGAGGATTCGGTCGAGCTGTGCCTGTGCGTCGGCATCGCGATTCAGCCGGTACAACACGCGAGCCGTACCGACTCGTGCGGCCAGGTTGCCGGGATGGTCGTTTACGATCTTCTCGAATACCGGCAAGGCCTCGGCCGGAGCACCCAGCGCTTTGCGTTCGGCCCAGAACACGCGCACGGCCGGATGATTCGTATTGATGGCCATGGCGCGTTGGAGCTGCTCGTTCACCTGCGCACCCCGGCCTTCGCGCGCGTGGGCCCGGCCCACGACGATGATGGCTTCAACGTTGCGCGGCTGTGTCTTGAGGACGCCCTCGAGCAGCGCGACCGCCTCGTCCGTCTGCCCGGTGAGCAGTTTCAGCTGCGCCAGCTCGCAGCGTTCCGCAATGCTGCGTGCGTTTTGCAGTGCGGCCAGCCGCACTTGCAGCGCTGCCACCGTGTGCACGGTGGGCTCGGGACAGGACGAAGAGGATTGCGCCGACGTGTGGTGGCCGATGAGCAGCGCGACAGTGCAGAATACGATGCCGTATCGATGTGCCCGCATCAGTGCCTCGATCATCGGGTAATGGTTGCGTGATTGCGCGGGTCAATTTCACCGTGCTTTACTTCGCTAACACGACGGGCACAGTTGCTGGCCCGTTGATCGCAAAGCCGCGGATCCACTGCACATCACCGATCGCAGCCACACGCGCCGTGTGTTCGACCAGCTCAAGGGTTGCGATTGTGATGGCCGCCCGAATCAGCAACGCGCAGCGCGAGTGCAAGCTCGTCGTTTACCCATGCGTCCGATTCGACGCGCGTGCGTGCACGCAGCGCGAGTCCCGCCGAAGAAGCGCTTCCAATCCTGCCAAGCGCCCAGGCTGCATGCCCGCGCACCAGCGGCTCCACATCGTCGAGCGCGCGCGTCAGTACAGGAACGGCCTCGGGTGAGCCCCAGTTACCCAGTGCGACGGCAACGTTGCGCAGGAAGCCCGCGCGCCTGGCGCGGCGCACGGCGGAGCCCCGCGAGAACTCGTCCCACGCGGCTTCATCCATCTGCATGAGCTGGATCAGCGAGGGTACCGTCATGTCGCTGCGCGGCTGCAGATCCTTCTCGCGCGTGAGTCGCACGAACTTCGGGCTGTTCCACGGACACACATCCTGACAGATATCGCAGCCCAAGATGCGATTGCCCATGAGCGGCCGCAGCTCGCGCGGAATCGGCCCGCGCTGCTCGATGGTCAGGTACGAGATGCAGCGTGTCGCATCGATGAGCGGAGCCCCGTTTGCATCTCGGCCGAGCAGCGCACCGGTCGGACACGCCGTCACGCACGTATTGCAGCTGCCGCAGTGGTCGGCGGCGAACGGCTCGTCTCCCGGCAGCTCCAGTTCGGTCAGCAGCACGCCCAGGAAGAAAAGCGAGCCGCGCTTCGGATTGATCAGCATCGTATTGCGCCCGAACCAGCCCAGCCCCGCGCGCTGCGCCAGCTCCCGCTCCAGCACCGGGCCCGTGTCCACGTACGCGCGCGCCGCGGGCAGCTCATGACCAAGCTCGCGCTCGGCAAAGCGAAGCAGCGCGAGCAACTTCTGCTTGATGACTTTGTGGTAGTCACGCCCACGCGCATACCGCGCAATAATCCCCTCACCTTCACCCTCACCTTCACCCTCACCCTCACCTTCACCCTCACCTTCACCCTCACCCTCGCCCCCGTAGTTCAGCGCGACCACAATTGCGCTTCTGAGTTGCGGCAGCTGGGCGCGTGGATCGAGCCGGCGCACCACCGCATCGGGTCGCGCCAGATAGCCCATCTCGCCGTGCCGTTTGTCCGCGAGCCACTGCTGGTAGAAAGCGGCATGTGCGCTGGGACCGACTGATGTGATGCCGGCCAGCTCGAATCCGAGCGATCGCGCCTGCGCCTTCAGTGAACGTACGAGCGCGTGCGGATCGTCGCCACGCGGCCTTTCGGCTTCGTGCAGAGAAGCGCCAATCACGCGCTCAGCCTCTTCCACGGACATTCCCTTCCGCAAACACTCCCTCGCCGATTTGACGTTGTCAGGACCTCGATCTAACATCCGCAGCAGTTCCAAATGCTGTAACCCGGAGACCTCATGAGTCGAATCATTCGCGTCGCACACTCACCCGACTCAGACGACGCGTTCATGTTCTATGCGTTGGCCGCGGGCCAGATCGACACGGGTGACCTCGAGTTCGTGCACGAGCTGCAGGACATCGAGACGCTGAACCGGCGCGCACTCAATGGCGAGCTGGAAGTCACTGCCGTTTCCATCCACGCTTATGCCTGGCTCGCCGATCGTTATGCACTGCTGCCGCATGGTGCATCCATGGGCGAGGGCTACGGTCCGCGCCTGGTCGCTCGCGAGCCGCTCACCCGCCCTCAGCTGGCCGGCCGGCGTGTCGCGGTACCGGGCACTCTCACGTCAGCGTATCTGGCGTTGAAGTTGTACTACCCGGAGGCAGAGACTGAGGTCGTGCCCTTCGATCAGATCATGGAGCAGGTCAGCGAGGGCAGAGTCGACGCAGGGCTGCTGATTCACGAAGGACAGCTGACCTATCAACACGCGGGCCTTCATCTGATTGCGGACCTGGGCGAATGGTGGGCGCAGACGACCGGTGGCCTGCCACTACCGCTGGGAGGAAACGTGATTCGAAAGGACCTCGGGCCTGAGCTCATGCTGGAGGTTTCGCGACTGCTGCGCGCCTCGATCGCTTACGGACTCGAGCACCGTGCCGCGGCGCTGGCGCACGCGCAGTCGTATGGCCGCGGCCTCGATGACGCGCAGACTGATGAGTTCGTTGGCATGTACGTGAATCAGCGCACTCTGGACTACGGCGAAGACGGGCGGCGCGCGGTACAGTTGTTCCTCGACCGTGGGTACGAGGCCGGCATCATTCCGAGAGTGATCGAAGTAGATTGGGCTGAATAGGTTTCACGCGGACACGCGTGTAACTATTCCGGTGTGTCCAGGACCTCGCGCACGCGTTTGGCCAGCAGATCGGGAGTGAACGGCTTCTCGATGAAGGGCGCTCCTGCCTCGACGATACCCTGCAGCTTCACGTCTTCATCGTTGTAGCCCGACATGAAGAGCAGCTTCACCGCGGGCCGCTTCTCATGCAGCCGGTGTGCGATCGCACTGCCGTTCATATCGGGTACCACGACATCGCTCAGCATCAGGTGAATGGGCCCGCTGCGGCCGCTGGCCACGCGAATGGCATCGAGCCCGGTGCCGGCCTCGAGGACGGCATAGCCGCGCGCTTCCAGCACACGCCTGGCCAGGTTGCGCACGGCCGGTTCGTCTTCGACCAGCAGAATCGTTTCGCCGGGGCGTGCAGCATCACGCAGCCTGGGCGGCCGCTGCAGGATCTCACCGCTCGCGGCAACGCGCGGCAGGTAGATCTTGAAGGTCGTGCCGTGTCCGGGCTCGCTGTACACCCAGATGTGGCCGCCGCTCTGCTTGACAATGCCATACACCGTGGAGAGCCCGAGGCCGGTGCCCTTGCCGTGGTCCTTGGTGGTGAAGAACGGCTCGAAGATGTGGGCCTGCGTCTCGCGATCCATGCCCACGCCGGTATCGGTAACGCTCAGCAACACGTAGGGACCGGGACCCACATCCAGCTTGCGCTCAGCGTAGGCATCATCCAGCTCGACATTGCCCGTGCGGACCGTGATACTGCCGCCTCGCGGCATCGCATCCCGCGCGTTGACCACGAGATTCATGATCACCTGCTCGATCTGACCCGAATCGGCACGCACGGGCGCCAGCTCGGGGTCCAGACTGACGTGCAGCAGAACGTCTTCGTTGATCACGCGGCGAAGCAGCGTGCCCATTTCACCGATGATCTCGTTCAGATTGATGATCTTTGGCCGCAGCTCCTGCCGGCGGCTGAAGGTCAGCAGCTGGCGTGTCAGAGCAGTCGCCCGGTCTGCGGATTTCCTGATCTCGAGCGCGTCCTGCAGCGAGGGGTGTGCTTCCGGCAGATCATCGAGCAGGAACTGTGAGTGCCCCTGGATAGCGGTGAGCAGGTTGTTGAAGTCGTGCGCAATCCCGCCGGCCAGCCGGCCGATGGCTTCCATGCGCTGCGCCTGCCTCAGCTGTTCCTCGGTTTGTGCGTTTTCATCACCCGTGCGATGGGTGGTGCGATCGTTGATCATGGCGGCGAAGCCGGTGATTTGATGCTCGCGCCCGTACAGGGCACTGACTACCAGCTGACACCAGAAGCGACTGCCATCCTTGCGCAGCTTCCACCCCTCGTCGTCGAAACGGCCGTGCGCAATCGCGCCTCGCAGCGCGCGCCCCGGCGCATCGTGTTCGGCGCTCTCGCTGATATCGAGGATCGAGAGGTCGCGGCCAATGATCTCTTCCGCCGAATAGCCGGTCAGCCTTTCCAGGCCGGTGTTCCAGGTGCTGATGTAGCCGACCGCATCGAGCATGATTACGCCATTGCCGGCCCTGTTCGCAGTACGTGATCGGACCTTGCTCTGGCCGGCCCCATTGGTTGCAGCGGATACTTCCCGGAGCGTGATGTTGGTCGCTTTTCGGTTGCGGAAAACAAACGGCTGTGATTGCAGCTCCGCCTCTCTCGTGGTGCCGTCCAGGCGGTGCACGCGCGCATGGCTGCTCTGGCCGGATTGTTCGTGCGAGATCGGAACCACGCAGGCATCCAGGTCGCGACCAATCAGCTGCCGTCGGCTCGCTGCGCCGAACAGCCGGAGTGCGGGCCGGTTGGCGTACACGATCCGGCCACCGCGGTGCAGCAGTACAGGATCGGGCAGGTTGTCCAGCATCAGCGAGCCCCAGCGAACGCGCCTCACCGCGCGGCGATACGCGCGATCCCGAGCCGTGGTGTCATGCATCACTGCAAGCAGGGCCGTCACCATGCCGGTGGCTTCGTGAACGGGCGAGAGCGCAACACCCACTTGATGATGCGAGCCGCCCAATCCACGCAATCTCCACTGCAGGCCGCTGGTTGCGCGCCCCTGCAGTGCAGCCGCCCGGGCGCTGTCGAACCAGGGCTGACCATTCAATGAGAACAACGGGTACGTAGCCGTGGCGGTCTGCGGCGGCGGCGGGAAGAGTCGCTGCGCCGCCGCATTCCAGAGCCACGCGTGGCCATCCGAATCGAGGACGGCCGCGGCCATCGGCAGATCGCGAACGAGGGCGCGGACCTCGGAGCCGACCATAAGTCGCCCCAGGCCCGGAAGCGTGTCCGCCCCAAGCATGCCATTACGCCTCATTCGCTCTCCGTCGCTCTTCCTGGTCTGCACGTTAGCCGCGGCCTTTTCTCTTCAGTTGGGTTTCTTGGGCGGGAGCTTGAGGTCCTCGTCCCATATCTCGTTGCCCCAGGGTTCGTAGCTGTACCCAAGCAGACCCTTGGTCTGCTCGATGACGGAACCCTGATCCGTCAGCTTCGGCGGGTTGTACGGCTTCTTCTCCATTGTCCTCTCCCCAGGTTGGGCGGCGCTTCTGCGCCGCGCGGTTTATGCGGCTTCCGCACCGCGGACTAAGCTGCTTTTCTCTGGGTCGCGGTCCGCCCACTTCGAACCGCCAGCCAGGTTTCGAGTGATAGTGCCGACATCAACATCACGAGATTGTGTTTGATTCCGGAGCGCGCCTCTTCCACGGCGCTGCGCAGGTGATCGACATCGACCAGTCCCAGGTCTCCCAGAATCGGTTCGCGCAGCAGCCACTGCACGGTTGCGGCTTCGCGGTTCAGCGACCAGAGGATGCGTGCATCGATGCGGCCTTTGCTCTGCCGCGTGCGTACCGGCTCGGGCAGCACGTTGGTCATGGCTTCACGCAACACCCACTTGCGTGCAAACGGCCGCGCTCTCATGGACACGGGCAGCCGCAGCGAGAACTCGACCAGCGGTCGGGACAGGAACGGATAGCGCATCTCCATGCCATTCTCGAAATCGTCGCGCTGCACCCAGGCCGAGATGTTCGCGACCTCGCGCGCAATCGCATGATTGAACATGCGGCCGCGCGGCGGTGCGATCTTGAAGGCGTAGAGCCGCGCCATCTGGTCGCCCACTCGCTGGCCGTCACCCAGCCAGCGCGGAAGGCGCGGTGCATCCTCGTCGCTCTTCCTGGGTCGCGACCGGCCGCCGAGCAGCGGTTTCAGCGCATGCTGGCGCGCCATCCACCAGAACGAGCGGCGCTGCACCAGTGACCAGGTCGTCAGTTCGCGCACGGCATGGAGCAGCCGGCCCGCCACGATCAGGTCCGGGATGTAACCCAGATTGCCGAACAGGTAATGATCGGAGCCCAGGCCGCTGAGCAGCACGCGTCCGCCGTTCGACCGTACTGCATCGCGCACACGCCGGTCGCGCTCCTGGAAGGGAAAGAGCTGATGCGGTTCATCGATCAGCACGAGCGAATCCGGTTCCTCCCACGGCCATGAGTCGCGCACCTGTTCGTTGCGCAGACCGTACTTCTGGACGACCAGATCCGAGAAACGACGCTCATCACCATCGCCGAGTGTATCGACTACGGTGACCGTGCCCGCGATCGAGCCGCGCGCAACCAGCTGTTCCGCCGTACACACCACAGCCGATGAATCGAGGCCGCCCGACAGCTGCGCCCAGCTGCGGCCGTTCGGCTCGAGTCGCTGGGCCACCGCAGCCCGGAAGAGCCGCCGGAATTCGCCGACCGACTCGGTTTCGTCTGCGTATTGCGCCGGTGCAAAGTCCGCGGCCTTCCAGTAGCTGCGCACGGTACCCGCCGTGCCGCGCTGCTGGTACACGGTACCGGCTTCCAACCGTACCACATCGCGCCAGGCCGTGGCCGGGCCATTGCCGGGAATGCCGTATAGAAAATCGCGCAGATACTCGAGGTCGTACTCATCACTGGTGGCCAGCGGCGCTGCCCGCGAAGCCAGGAGCAGCATGCCATCCACCTGCCGCATGAACAGCGACTTGACGCCCAGTGCATCGCGGGCGGCAATGATCTTCTGTCCGCGCGGATCCCAGGCCACGAAGGCAAAGTCGCCAACCAGCTGCTTCACGATGTCGGCGCCGTGCGTGTCAATCGCAGCCAGCACGAGCTCGAGATCCGTCATGGTCTGGCTCTTTCCGGCCGTCCGCACCATCAACTCATCACGACAGTCGAGACGCACATCGCCCACGCCGATCAGATGACGGTGACGCGCAGTCAAGGAGCGAATCGTGCGCGCTCCTGTTGCCGCCACCGCGGCAAATGGACCTTCGATTACGGAATCCAGCTCGGCATCGCGCGGCAGCCGTGCCAGATAACCGAAGAGGTCACTCTTCCGGATCGCTTCTCCGGTCGGCCGCAGCGCCGCCAGGAAGAGGTTCATAGCGCGAAATCCTGAATCGGCACGAACTGCTGAAGTGTTTCCGGCCGCTCATTCAGTGCAATGCCGTTCAGCTCGACCCAGGCGTGGGCAGTGAACGGATATGGCTGCACACCCAGGCGCAGATCGGCTGCAACACCGCGCCGCCGCAGAAACACGAAGAGTGCGAGCGACTGCTCGAGGCAGCGCGCTCGACCCGGATAGAACACACCAGCCATGGCCACCCGGCGGCACACTGCCGCCACTACGGCTGCGTCAGGGTTGGGTGCACGCTTCACCCGCCCCAGGCGCCGCACGATGTTCACCGACCTCGCGAAGCCCAGGAAGCGCAACGAGAGGTCGGTTGCCGCAAGCACCGCGATACTGGTCAGAAACGACGGCGCTCGCGCGCCTCGTCTAAGGAATCCCATCAGGCATCCTCCACCATTCCTTTCGTCCTGAGCGTGGCCAGGAGCTCGGCAAGATCCCGAGCGATCCGCTCGGGGTCCGCCTCAAACTCCTCCGACAACTGCGCCACGATCGCTTCCGGAGAGTGTCCCGCACCAAGCAGCGACCAGATTCGCCCACCCACCTCGTCGAGGCTGTAGTACCAGCCCCGGCGAGAATCGAGAAGCACCGTCTGGGTGCCGTGCACGGCACTGAGCACGTGCTTGGCGGGAAACAGCCGGTTTGCGGCGCTGCTCGTGGCGGAGGCAGACGTGCGGCGTGGGTCGCTCTTCAAGTGTTGGCACCCCTTCCGGCGTGGAGAGTCCTGACCCGGCACTACCGGGATTCCTCTCCATTCTACTGCAGTACTATCGTGATTTCTTCGCAATTCTGTCAGAGTTCTGTCAGGATGTTATGGCGCGAACCCTCCGTTTCATGGAGGATGTGTGCCCATTCTGTGGAGGATGTGTGGACGAAATGTGGCGGCCGCTTCAATCCTGAAGGCGGTACCCGGTCTTCCAGACTGTAACCAGGTGCTTCGGGTCTGTGGGATCGTCTTCGATTTCGCGACGGATGTCGGCGATGTGCGTATCAACCG
>JBOICE010000461.1:0-7534 GCA_050739815.1 Pseudomonas sp.
GTGAGCGTGCCGCCGTCCTCATGGTTATAGAGTTTCACCGAACCGCCGGCCCGCGTCACGCTGGCCTGACTAAGGAACAGGCCGAGGCCGAAACCTTTGCCCTTGGTGGTAAAGAAGGGTTTACCGAGCTGCTCGGCGATCGCCAGTGGGACGCCGACGCCATGATCGCGAATGCTGATGCACAACTCCGTGGCATTCCAATTCAGGCGGATATCGAGCTTCTCCGGGCAGGCATCCGCCGCGTTGTTCAGCAGATTGAGCAGCGCCTGGGTCAGATCCGGTGGCGGCGACAAACGCGGCACCGCGCCCGCGCCCAGCAGTTGGTAACGATAACTGGCTTCCGGGCGCATCAAGTGCCAACGATTCAGCGCGGTCTCCAGCCATTCACCCGCCGACTGCTCCTCGACCGTCAGCCGGCGGTCGGCTTCGGCGGCGCGCACCAGTTGTTGCAGCGTTTCCTTACAGAGCTTGACCTGCTCCTGCAGAACCGCCAGGTCCTCTTGCAGCAGCGGGTCCGGGTGCTCGCGGCGCAGCTCCTTGATCAACACGCTCATAGTCGCCAGCGGCGTACCCAGCTCATGGGCGGCGCCGGCAGCCTGGGTCGCCACCGCGAGCAATTGCTGATCACGCATGCCCTCCTCGCGCCGTTGCGCGCGCAACTGTTCCTGGCGCCGCAGCTCTTCGGCCATCTTCGCCGCAAAGAAGGTGATCAGCGCCGCCGCCAGCGCAAAGCTCAACCACATGCCATAGATCAGCAGCTTCTCGCGCTCCACCAACTGCATGTCCAGCGGGTGATACCAGGCCAGCAGCAGGGTGTAGCTGGCCAGCGCCAGCCCGGAGAGGATCACCGAATAGAGCCATGGCAAAGTGGCCGCCGCAATGGTCAGCGGCACCAGATAGTAGGAGACGAAGGGGTTGGTCGAGCCGCCGGAAAAATACAGCAGCACGCTGTGAATGATCAGGTCGCAGGCCAACTGCCCCGCGTATTCCAGCTCGGTCACCGGCCACGGCCCGCGCAGGCGCAGGACCGTCAGCACGCAGAGCACGGCGGAAAAACTGAGGGTGATGCCCAGTGCCAACCAGGGCAGCGGCAGGAAGTCCGACAAGTAGGCGAAGCCCACCGAACCGGCCTGAGCGGCCAGTACCAGGATGCGGATCAGCGTGAGGCGCCAGAGATTCTGGTGGCTGGCGGATAACAATGGAACGGGCGCGAGCATGAGCTCTCCTGATGAGTGCTCCAAATGACCGGGCCGAGTATAACCAAGCGGCGAGCCAGCCTGCCCAACTGCGTCAACTCGCCGCAGCTGGCACTAACGGAACCCGAGCGCGCGGGCTAGAGTCTGATAGTCGTTGCTCGCTCACGGAAGCGCTATCGCGGTAGCTGTAGGCTGGGTTTCTGCCCGCTCTAGCCAACTACGCTCGGCATCGCGGTTCAGCGCCGAAAACCCTCACAAGGAGTTGTAATGCATTCCCTCAGCCGTCTTGCCGCCACCCTCGCCCTTAGTTCCGCCGCCCTCGTCAGCCTGTCGACTTTGGCCGATGAGGTGCACTACAACCAAATCGCCTTGCGCGCAGAAGTCAGTCAGGACGTGGCTCATGACCTGATGAACGTCACCCTCTATAGCGAGGCACAAAACAACGACCCAGCCAAACTCGCAGCCGAGACCACCCAGACCTTGAATATCGTCGTAGAACAGGCCCGCCAGGTCAAAGCCGTCACGGTCAAACTCGGCAGCCGCAACAGCTACCCGATCTATGACGACGAAGGCCAGAAAATCACCGGTTGGCGTGAACGCGCCGAGCTGCGCCTGGAAAGCGCCGACTTTGCTGCACTGTCCAAGCTCACCAGCGAGCTGTTGAAGGACTTGAAGATGGGCAACATGGACTTCGCCATCTCCAACCCTTCGCGCAAAAAGACTGAAGACCAGTTGCTCAAGGAAGCCGTCGCCGCCTTCAAGGCCCGCGCGCAGCTGGCCACGGAAGCCCTTGGCGGCAAGAGTTACAAGCTGGTCAACCTGAACTTCAACAGTGCTGGCTTCCAGCCGATCCGGCCGATGCGCATGGACGCCATGGCCAGCAGCATGCCGATGTCCAAAGCCGCGCCGGTACCGGAAATCGAGGCCGGCACCAGCGAGGTCACGGTCAACGCCGATGGCGTCATCGAAGTGCAGATGCCCTGATGCCGTGCGGCGACGCATTTTTTATAGCGTCGCCGCCTCGAACAAGGCGGCAGTAATTACAGAAAAGCGACATCCACTGACGAACTCACCACAGCTTCTACACTGAATGGACCGAGTGACTTGCACTGGGCATACGCCCTGCATAGCTTCACGCGGGTCGGCTCACGAGGCCGCACCTCGAACAATGACAACAAACTTGAGGCCATCATGCAGAAAAACGTCGCCATTCCGTTCATGCTTGCCGCCGGGCTACTCGCCAGCGCACCTTTTGCCCATGCCGCCACTAACCTGGTGTACTGCTCCGAAGGCAGCCCCGCCGGCTTCGACCCGGGCCAATACACCACCGGTACCGATTTCGACGCCTCGGCGGAAACCGTGTTCAACCGCCTGACCCAGTTCGAGCGCGGTGGCACCGCGGTGATTCCCGGCCTGGCGACCAGCTGGGAGGTCTCCGCCGATGGCCTGACCTACAGCTTCCATCTGCGTGACGGCGTGAAGTTCCATACCACCGAGTACTTCAAGCCAAGCCGCGAATTCAACGCGGACGACGTACTGTTCACCTTCGAGCGCATGCTCAACAAAGATCATCCGTTCCGTAAGGCCTACCCGACCGAGTTCCCCTACTTCACCGATATGGGTATGGACGCCAATATCGCCAAGGTCGAGAAAGTTGACGACAAGACCGTCAAGTTCACCCTGGCCAGTGTCGACGCCGCCTTTATCCAGAACCTGGCGATGAGCTTCGCCTCGATCCAGTCGGCTGAATACGCCGACCAACTGTTGAAACAAGGCAAAGCCGCCGACATCAACCAGAAGCCGGTCGGCACCGGCCCCTTCGTGTTCAAGCGCTATCAGAAAGACGCGCAGATCCGCTTCACCGGTAACAAGGACTACTGGGTTCCCGATGATGTGAAGGTCGACAACCTGATCTTCTCCATCAGCACCGATGCCTCGGTGCGCATGCAGAAGCTCAAGGCCAATGAATGCCAGATCACCCTCAACCCGCGCCCGGCCGACCTGGAGTCGCTGAGCAAAGACCCGAACCTGCAGATGCCATCGCAGCCGGGCTTCAACGATGGCTATATCGCCTACAACGTCCTGCATCAGCCGCTGGACAAGCTGGAAGTGCGTCAGGCGCTGGACATGGCGGTCAACAAGCAAGGCATCATCGATGCGGTGTATCAAAGCGCCGGCCAGTTGGCGGTAAACGGCATGCCGCCGACCCAGTGGTCCTACGATGACAGCATCAAAGACGCTGGCTACAACCCGGAAAAAGCCAAGGAGCTGCTGAAGGCCGCGGGCGTCAAGGACGGCACCGAAATCACCCTCTGGGCCATGCCGGTGCAACGCCCGTACAACCCCAACGCCAAGTTGATGGCTGAGATGCTGCAGTCCGATTGGGCCAAGGTCGGCATCAAGGCGAAGATCGTCACCTACGAGTGGGGCGAGTACCTCAAGCGCGCCAAAGCCGGTGAACACGATGCCATGCTGATCGGCTGGAGCGGCGACAACGGTGACCCGGACAACTGGCTGGGCACCCTGTACGGCTGCGATGCGGTCGATGGCAACAACTTCTCCAAATGGTGCAACGCCGACTACGACAAGCTGATCAAAGAGGCCAAGCGCACCACCGATCAAGCCAAGCGCACCGAGCTGTACAAGCAAGCTCAGCACATCCTCAAGGATCAGGTGCCGATCACCCCGATTGCCCACTCCACCGTGTACCAGCCGATGCGCAAGAGCGTGCAGAACTTCAAGATCAGCCCCTTCGCCCTGAACTCCTTCTATGGTGTCAGCGTCGGTAAGTAACCCCACGGAACCTGTTCGAGAAGGTCGCGAAAGCCGCGGCTATTGAACAGGTTCCAAGAACCTGTTGCCGAGCCGGTTATCCATCGGCTTGGCAACCATGTATGCGCAGACCTACTCGGTCACCGCCGACATGAACCGTCAGACCTGGGGGGAACACCCGCGTGAGTCGCCTTGATGCTGCTTTTTAATGGCCGGTTGTTTAATGGCCAATGGTTCAATGGCTTGATGTTGCACGGCCTGCTGCTGGCTGGAATGCTGATCGGCGCCAGTGCACAGGCGGCGACCGACAAACAGGCAATGGACACCCTGGTGGTCTGCACCGAGGCCAGCCCCGAAGGCTTCGACATCGTTCAATACACCGCAGCCACTACCGCCGATGCTTCGGCGGAAACAGTTTTCGACCGTTTGGTGCGTTTCGCCCCCGGCAGCACCGAGCTGCGCCCCGGCCTGGCCGAGCGCTGGGAGATCTCCGCAGACGGTTTGAGTTACACCTTTCACCTGCGCCAAGGGGTGAAGTTTCATCACAGCAAAACCTTCAAGCCCAGCCGCAACTTGAATGCCGACGATGTGTTATGGAGTTTTCAACGCCAACTCGACCCGCAGCACCCTTGGCACAGATTGGCCGCCC
Organism: Pseudomonas sp.; assembly: GCA_050739815.1. Taxonomy (GTDB): domain Bacteria; phylum Pseudomonadota; class Gammaproteobacteria; order Pseudomonadales; family Pseudomonadaceae; genus Aquipseudomonas. The sequence continues at coordinate 4,618 of JBOICE010000461.1, forward strand.
GGGGCTTTCCATATGCCGAGTCGATGGGCATGGCGGCACTGATCGAGCGTATCGAAAAGCTCGACGCCAGTAGCGTGCGCTTCACCCTGAAGCATCCGGAGGCGCCCTTTCTGGCCGACCTGGCCATGGGTTTTGCCTCTATCTACTCCGCAGAATACGCCGAGCAGCTGCTCAGCCAAGGCCAACCGGAGAAGCTCAATCAACAACCCATCGGCACTGGGCCCTTTGTCTTCGAGCGCTACAGCAAAGACGCGCAAGTGCGCTTTGCCGGTAACCAGGAGTACTGGGACGGCGCCCCCAAGCTGACGCGCCTGATCTTCGCCATCACCCCCGATCCCAACGTGCGTCAGCAAAAGCTGCAAGCCAACGACTGCCAGGTCGCCCTCTACCCTCGACCGACGGATATTCCGGCCCTGCGCAGCGATCCTGAACTCAAGGTCCTGGAGCTGGACTCGCTGCTGATTGCCTATGTCGGCCTGAACACCCGGCATCCGCCACTCGACGATGTGCGCGTGCGTCAGGCGATCAATCTGGCCTTCGATAAAGACGTCTACCTGCGCGCCCAATTCGGCGAAGGTGGCGCCAGTTCGGCGGTGGCCCCCTACCCGCCAACGCTCTGGGGCCACGATGCGAACCTCAAAGGCTGGCCACATGACCCGGAGCGCGCCCGCCAGTTGCTCAGGGAGGCCGGTCTGCAAGACGGCTTCCACCTGTCGATCTGGACCCGCCCGGGCGGTGGCCCGACCAACCCTAACCCCGGTATCGGTGCGCAAATGCTGCAGGACGACCTGGGCAAGATCGGCATCAAGGCGGATATCCGCGTGTTCGAATGGGGCGAGTTGATCAAACGGGCGAAGCATGGCGAACATGACCTGGTGTTCATGGGCTGGGCCGGCGACAACGGCGACCCGGACAACTTCCTCACGCCGAACCTGTCCTGCGCCGCCGCAGCCTCCGGGGAAAACCAGGCGGGCTGGTGCGACCCGCACTTCGACGCGCTGATCCAGCAGGCCCGGCAAACCCGCGAACAAGACCAGCGGGCCGCCCTCTATCGGCAGGCCCTGGCGATTTTCCATGAGCAAGCGCCGTGGATTCCCTTGGCCCACCCCAAGCAATTCAGCGTGCTGCGCCGCGATGTGTACGGATTCGTCCTGAGCCCGATGGGCTCGAATAGTTTTGCCAAAGTGCACCGCCAGAACCCGTAACAAGGCTACACAAACCCAGAAAACCGGCCGGCCTATGCAGCCGGTCGAGCAGATGAACCCGATGTGGAGTACCGAAGCGCCATGCTGTCCTTTATTGCCCGCCGCCTGGGATTGTTGATCCCCACCTTCTTCGGCATCACCTTGCTGACGTTTTCACTGATTCGCCTGATCCCGGGCGACCCGGTGGAGGTGATGATGGGTGAACGCCGCGTCGACCCGGAAATGCACGCTCAAGCCTTGGAACGTCTGGGTTTGAACAAGCCCTTGTATGAGCAGTACCTGAACTACATCGGCGACCTCGCCCAGGGTAATTTAGGTGAGTCGCTGCGCACCCGCGAAAGCGTCTGGCACGAGTTCCTCACCCTGTTTCCAGCGACTCTGGAACTGGCCATCGCCGCCCTGCTGTTCGCCGGCACGCTCGGCCTGCTGGCCGGAGTGATAGCGGCGTTGAAGCGCGGTTCACTGTTCGACCACGGGGTCATGGGCATCTCCCTGGCCGGCTACTCCATGCCGATCTTCTGGTGGGGGCTGCTGCTGATCATGTTCTTCTCCGTCGGCCTCGGCTGGACCCCGGTCTCCGGGCGCATCGACTTGCTGTATGACATCCAACCGGTCACCGGTTTCATGCTGATCGACACCCTGCTCGGCGAGGACGAAGGTGCCTTCATGGACGCCCTCAGGCACCTGATCCTGCCGGCCATAGTGCTCGGCACCATTCCCTTGGCGGTGATCGCCCGGATGACCCGCTCGGCGATGCTCGAAGTGCTGCGTGAAGATTACGTGCGCACCGCACGCGCCAAGGGCCTGTCGCCTTCCCGCGTGGTCTTCGTGCATGGCCTGCGCAATGCCCTGATCCCGGTGCTGACGGTGTTCGGCCTACAGGTCGGCACGCTGCTGTCCGGTGCGGTGCTGACCGAGACCATCTTCTCCTGGCCCGGTATCGGGAAATGGCTGATCGAGTCGATCGGCGCCCGCGATTATCCGGTGGTGCAGAACGGCATCCTGCTGATCGCCTGCCTGGTGATCCTGGTCAATTTCAGCGTGGACATCCTCTATGGCCTCGTCAATCCACGCATCCGTCATCAACGCTAAGGAGGCTTGAGCATGAATACCGCTCCCACGCTGGCCGACCCGAGCGCCCTTTACCCCTCGCCGCTGAAAGAATTCTGGCAGGCCTTCGCACGCAACCAAGGCGCGGTCGCCGGCCTGCTGTTCATCATCTTGATTGTGTTCTGCGCGCTATTCGCACCCTGGGTGGCGCCGCATGATCCCAGCGAGCAGTTTCGCGATTTCCTGCTGACCCCGCCGGTCTGGCTGGAAGGCGGCAACGCAGAGTTCCTGCTGGGTACGGACGAACTCGGCCGTGACCTGCTGTCGCGCTTGATCCACGGTTCGCGCCTGTCGCTGCTGATCGGTTTGAGCTCGGTGCTGATGTCGCTGATTCCGGGGATTTTCCTCGGCCTGCTCGGCGGTTTCTTCCCGCGTATCCTCGGCCCCGCGATCATGCGCCTGATGGACGTGATGCTGGCCCTGCCCTCGCTGCTGCTGGCCGTGGCGATTGTCGCCATCCTCGGCCCAGGGCTGATCAACACGGTGATCGCGATTGCCGTCGTGTCGCTGCCGTCTTATGTGCGCCTGACCCGCGCCGCGGTGATGGGTGAACTGAACCGCGACTACGTCACCGCCGCGCGCCTGGCCGGTGCCGGCCTGGG